>NZ_JAWRXI010000221.1:0-265 GCF_046535075.1 Brevibacillus sp. SIMBA_040 | reverse complement strand
ATCGCAGATAGCATGGGCGCACGGGAAAAATATGGATGAGCGATTAGTGTTCGTAAACGTGGGTTGGATGGTCTCATATCAAGGACCGACCAACGACCCGACGCTAGGTGGCCATGGTTGGCTTAAGACGCACGACTATGGGCATGAAGCCTGGAACTATCTTCCGCATGACGGGAACGTCTACGGCTACGTGCCACGCTCTGCGCGCATCGACATCAAGAAACTTGGAGCGGGGCGGAACGACGAGCAACTTGACGGTGTAACG
>NZ_JAWRXI010000220.1:0-265 GCF_046535075.1 Brevibacillus sp. SIMBA_040 | reverse complement strand
CGGGTTAGGGCTTCCAGAAAATGCCTTTCCTCACCAAGAAATACTGCGATATTTGATGATGGGGTAGTAAATTCTTTCACGAGATCTATGCCTCCTGCAGTGTTAACCCGGTAGGGTGGGTTGGCAGGTCGGAGTTATCGCATAACGCTGATTAAAAAGCACTACTGCCATTTCTTTGTTTCTTAAGATCCTGATCCAGCTACAGCCTGCGCGACATCATCAACATCTTGGATCCTCAAGCGAACCGTCGTGCCGCCGCTCCTAC
>NZ_JAWRXI010000219.1:0-265 GCF_046535075.1 Brevibacillus sp. SIMBA_040 | reverse complement strand
CCGGCATATCTTGTCTGGAACCAATAGAAATGCCAGCGTGTGAGATTTCCCATTGTGATAAATAATCCCGAAGGTACGGTCTGATTTGTACTTCCTCCACTTGTAGAGGTTCCTACTGACCATACGTTAATTGGCGGATAGCTTAAATTACTTGTATTAAATGATTTTATATCCACCAAAGTTCCTGCGGGAACATTATAAGAAGTAAAAACCGTTGGAAGGCAGTTTGATGAACTTGGTGCATTAGCAAATAACCTGCCTATAA
>NZ_JAWRXI010000218.1:0-265 GCF_046535075.1 Brevibacillus sp. SIMBA_040 | reverse complement strand
GCCGCGTGAATAAGGCGCCGCATTGGCCATGTTTCGGCATACTGACCAAGTACCGAAGCCTCTTTGTCAGCTTGATCGATCGATCCACGGTCGTCGATCACAACAATGATCGACATGTCAGCCGTTAGCGTCTTGCCACGAAGATCGACCAACTTGTAGAGCTCTGATGCGGCGGCTGCCGGATGCGCTGAAATGGCATCGATCTGAGTTTCACCTTGCATCAAGTCGAATCCGTACTCCTTCCCTGACATCCCACGTGCTCGAA
>NZ_JAWRXI010000065.1:0-423 GCF_046535075.1 Brevibacillus sp. SIMBA_040 | reverse complement strand
GACCCGACGGGCAAAGCCCATCTCATGGGTGACCACGACCATCGTGACGCCGGAGCGAGCGAGGTTTTGCATGACATCGAGTACTTCGCCAACCATTTCCGGGTCGAGAGCCGAAGTCGGTTCGTCGAACAGGATTGCGCGAGGTTCCATGGCCATGGTGCGGGCAATGGCAACTCGTTGCTGTTGACCACCGGACAATTGGCTGGGGTATTTGTGCGCGTGATCTCCCATGCCGACCTTGAGCAAAAGCTCCTTGGCCCTGGCATGCGCATCACGCCGACTCAGACCGCGAACACGGATCGGCGCCAGCGATACATTGTCAAGAACAGTGAGGTGCGGATAGAGGTTGAAGCTCTGAAACACCATGCCCACTTCGCTACGAATTGCGCTCAGTCGCGGACCGTTTTCAACCCGCTCACCGGC
>NZ_JAWRXI010000217.1:0-265 GCF_046535075.1 Brevibacillus sp. SIMBA_040 | reverse complement strand
CTCCCCGGCAACAGGAATCAAACGCCCGACCCAAGCACCAAGGTTCCGAGTAAACGCAACACGAATCCCGGAAAGCCCCACGCCGGTAATCATCGGCAGCCGCACCGCAACCTTGAAAGGCAACAGCTTGCGCGCAGCCAACGAGGCTACGGATGTACCTGCCGTAGCCCCGACAAACTTGCCCGGCGCAGGCACGTCAGCCTGACCGAGCAACACGGCCGCAGCAGCCCCCAAATCATCCAGTCCAAGCTGTTTCTGCGTCTCA
>NZ_JAWRXI010000216.1:0-266 GCF_046535075.1 Brevibacillus sp. SIMBA_040 | reverse complement strand
TCAAACTCTCGTTTATAGACGTTCTCAGAACTACGCTTCTCGTCAATGGCGCTCTGTAGCCCCCCTCTAACATGAGCATCTAATTCCTGCTGCACAAATCGCTCTATAACATTCATATTCATCAACCAGCCCTTAATAGAGATACACAGTGTGAATGACACCATCGCGAACATTCACATGGATGGATTTGACTGCGTTCCCAGCTTTATCCGTCCCGATGACCTTTCCAAGGTTGTACTGAACCACATACCCACCTGGGCCATTGT
>NZ_JAWRXI010000215.1:0-266 GCF_046535075.1 Brevibacillus sp. SIMBA_040 | reverse complement strand
ACGGCTGCTGACCGTATCGATCGGGCGCCGCGAGCCGGGTGCCCCCGTTCCGGAGGGCTCGCCGGTGCTGCGCGACGTGTCGCTCACACTCCAACGCGGATAGACACTTGCGGTAGTCGGGCCGTCAGGTTCCGGCAAGTCGAGCCTCGCGCGCGTGATAGCTGGCCTGCTGCCGCCGCGGCGCGGCGCGATCCGCCTGCACGGGGCATTGGTCCCCCGGCAGCTACCGGCAGCGCGGCCGGGACGCGTTGCACGCAATCCAACTG
>NZ_JAWRXI010000214.1:0-266 GCF_046535075.1 Brevibacillus sp. SIMBA_040 | reverse complement strand
CGGAAGACATCGCCCGGTTTTGCGGCGTGCTGGAACAGAAGATTTCCGACGAGGGCATCACGCCCATGCTCGAGAACGCGGTCAAGAGCACGCTCGCACAACTGACGGAACGGTTCAAGGAGCTATAGCCCGGCAGTGCAAGCCCCGATAGAACCCAGGCCAATCGCCAAGAGCATCACACAAGGACGGAAAACATGACAAGAATCCTGCTGGCCGACGATCACCAGGTCGTGATACTGGGCGTGCGCAACGCATTGGAAGGCGTC
>NZ_JAWRXI010000213.1:0-266 GCF_046535075.1 Brevibacillus sp. SIMBA_040 | reverse complement strand
ATGGTGTTTATGCTGTTGGCGGTGGACAGTGGCCGCCTGTACCTGGAAAAGCGCAAGCTGCAGTCCATCGCCGACACCTCGGCCCTCGAAGCTGCTGGCCGTGGTGGCGTTTGCACCCCCAGCAGTACCGCCAACGACTATGCCGTACAGAACGCTACGCGTAACGGGTTTCCGGTGGTCGCCGGCGATAACAGCCGTGGCCTGGCGGTGACCTGCGGTGCGCTGGTGACCAATGCCAGTAATATCCGCGTGTTTACGGTCGACGC
>NZ_JAWRXI010000212.1:0-266 GCF_046535075.1 Brevibacillus sp. SIMBA_040 | reverse complement strand
GGACGAGATCGAACAAAAGTACGGCGTACGGGCGCTTCCGGTGGCTGGAGACATGCGCGTGAGCAGCGACGTGGAGAACCTCTCGGCCGCGATCGAACGCGAATTCGGTGGCCTCGACATCGTCGTCGTGAATACGAGCCGCCCGCCCAACCCGATACGCGCGACGCTGGACGAAACCGACGAAGCCAGATGGAACGAGGCGTACCAGAATCAGCTCTGGAGCACCATTCAGGTTCTCCAGCGAATGACGCCGACGATGCGCGAAC
>NZ_JAWRXI010000211.1:0-266 GCF_046535075.1 Brevibacillus sp. SIMBA_040 | reverse complement strand
CCAAGGCGCCCGCCGCCCTGTTCAAGCAGAACAAACCGGATGGTTTTGCCTGTGTCAGCTGTGCCTGGGCCAAGCCCGGGCAGCCGCACGCACTGGAATTCTGCGAAAACGGCGCCAAGGCTACTGCGTGGGAATTGACGTCGAAGAAGACCAGCCCGGACTTCTTCGCCGAACACACTCTCTGTGAACTGCGGCAATGGCCGGACCATGCGCTGGAACAGCAAGGCCGCCTGACCCATCCCCTGCATTACGATTCCGCCAGCGAC
>NZ_JAWRXI010000210.1:0-266 GCF_046535075.1 Brevibacillus sp. SIMBA_040 | reverse complement strand
ATCACAGGAAATACGGGAAGTTTAGATATACCGAAATCTATCGTTGACAGTATTACATTTTATTCAACGTCCGTAAATCTTACTAAAATTTACATTATTTATAAAGGAACGGAAAATGCGACTATTATTAATCCATACGCTTCACAAGGTGTAAATATTACCGCAACAGGCGGAACCGTGAATGTTGTTTCAACCGCAACAATAAGTAATTTAGAATATAATTTACTCGGAACAAGCACCACAGGAAGTTTAACCATGAGTTCTAC
>NZ_JAWRXI010000209.1:0-266 GCF_046535075.1 Brevibacillus sp. SIMBA_040 | reverse complement strand
CTCCGGCGATGTGATCTTTAACGGTCAACCGATGAGCAAACTGTCTTCGGCGGCGAAAGCAGAGCTGCGCAACCAGAAGCTGGGCTTTATTTATCAGTTTCACCATCTGCTGCCGGATTTTACCGCCCTGGAAAACGTGGCTATGCCGCTGCTGATTGGCAAGAAAAAGCCCGCTGAAATCAACAGCCGTGCGCTGGAGATGTTAAAAGCGGTGGGGCTGGAGCATCGTGCGAATCACCGTCCATCTGAACTTTCTGGCGGCGAAC
>NZ_JAWRXI010000208.1:0-267 GCF_046535075.1 Brevibacillus sp. SIMBA_040 | reverse complement strand
CAGTTCACAGCCGCTTGAACATCAACGCCGCGCCATAACAACAATAAGCGAGCCAGACATGTTTATGACCCTACCTTCGTGGTGGATCCACGGAGCGCTCCTGTGTGGGGTGCTCACCACCACCGCGGTTCTCGCTGAGCCGGTGCTTGACCGCCAGCAGGCCGCACAGTTGTTGCTGGCGCAGCAGGCGCGTGCAGTGCAGCCGTGGCGTGTGCCAAATGCGGTCGATATCGAACGTCAGCCCAACGCCGTGCTGATCCGCCAGGG
>NZ_JAWRXI010000015.1:0-135589 GCF_046535075.1 Brevibacillus sp. SIMBA_040 | reverse complement strand
GCCCTTAGCTCAGCTGGATAGAGCGTTTGACTACGAATCAAAAGGTCGGGAGTTCGAATCTCTCAGGGCACGCCACTTCTATCTTAAAAAATGAAGTGTGGCGCTAAAAAAACAAACTGAATTGTCGGGAAGTAGCTCAGCTTGGTAGAGTACTTGGCTTGGGACCAAGGGGTCGCAGGTTCGAATCCTGTCTTCCCGACCATGATTGCCCTTTATTAAATGCCGGGGTGGCGGAATGGGCAGACGCAACAGACTTAAAATCTGTCGGGAGTTTCTCCCGTACCGGTTCAAGTCCGGTCCTCGGCACCATAGATCTTCGATGCGGGTGTAGTTCAATGGTAGAACTCCAGCCTTCCAAGCTGGTCGCGTGGGTTCGATTCCCATCACCCGCTCCATCGTCAGAAAGCAGAATGGCTCATCGTCGTTCTGCTTTTTTTGTATTGTCAAAAAGAATAAGAAATCTACGCACCCGCTAGACTAAAAAGGTCGCGTAGATCTCATTGCTTTTGCATTACTGGATCAGCTCATGTCTGTCGAACCGTGTCTGATCTTTTTTGTGGTAGAAACATATGTTTTCGTGTAGAGTAAAGCTATGATCGCTTACCAGATAAAGGTAACGGATCTCTTGCATCTCCTCCTGAGCGATCAGGAGGCTTTTTTCGTTTATGGGTATAAATGTCTACGTCGGCAGCACGGGGTAGTCATGTTTTCAAATTCATGCTTCTAAAGCGGAAGCTTCCTGAAAAAAAGAATGCGGAAACGATTATTCAGCCTGTCCAATTGGCAGTGATACAACAAAACGCGTACGCTTCTCGTTGGAATCACAATGAATCGTCCCGTTATGTTTTTCGATTATATTTTTGCAGATGGACAGTCCAATGCCTGTCCCATTTTGTTTTGTGGTAAAGAAGGGTTGAAATAAAATCTCTGCAATTTCTGGTGGAATCATTTCTCCATTGTTCTCCACACTTAAATACAGCCATCCATCAGAAGACGTAGAGATGACGTGAATGCATTTATCTGTTCGATTCTGTACGGCATCAATCGCATTATTCAACAGATTGACGACGACTTGCTTTAAACCTTCTTCATAACCAGCAAGTGAGCAGGGGTGGATTCGTTTTTCAAAGCGTATGTTTTCTCCCAATAAGCGTGGGGTGATCAGAACTTCGACTTCTTCCAGTAAGCTTTTCATTTCGATAGTTTTAAAAATTTCGTCTAGAATCGGTTTTTTCGAAAAACTGAGAAAGCCTGTAATTTGTCGGTGCAAATTTGCAAACTCATGCATAACAACCTGAATATAGGACTGCAGCTGCGCCTGTTCCCTGGTGGACTCCCCAATCAGCTTCAAAAAGCCTTCGATTGCACAAAGGGGATTACGAAGCTCATGGGCCATATTGGCGGCAATTTTGCCCAGCATCGTCAATTTGTCATTATGCAAATAGGAGATGGTTTCTTCTTTTTGGATCAACTCACGGTTCATCATTTGCTCAAAATGATAAACAGCCCAAAATACACTTTCATCCATGGCTTTGCCGAGCTGGGATTCTAAATAATGCATGTCCTGCGAGGAAAGGGCCCATTTTTGCAGTTCAGGTTGGAGTACCCGCCAGAATACATTTCGATACAACTGATACGTACGCAAAATGGAGGAGAAGGGGTATTCCTGCGAACGCAGCCACTCTCCCATATCCAGTGACCAGGTTTGCATATCTTGATCCACATTTTCCACCAGATAACGGGCTAAGAGCACCGTTCGTTTCTCCGCGAAATCGCGGGGGATTGTTACAGGGATTTCCATACTTCGAATAATTTCTTGCATCCAAATCGTAGTGATATTTGGAGCGAGGTCCAATATTTTCCTAGAAACGTCCATTAGGTTTAGCGTCACAGTACCCACCATCTCTTATCCACCCCACTAAAATCGTAAAGGAAAAGGGATAGGTAAGACAAGGTATAAATTGCCCTTTTTAGCAATAAAATGTTTTTTTTCAGAACTTTTTATCTACAAAATGTGCTGAAAAACGCCTTATTTCGGAAAAATATTTAATCATGAGTCCGATTCTAGTCGCATAAAGTAGAATGGACAGACTTTTGGTGGACCAGGGAGGCGAAGATGGAGGAGCATTTTTGGCTGGGACTGGTACATATATTCATGATTGATTTGGTCCTGAGCAGCGATAACGCAATCGTAATTGGGATGGCCTGTCGGGGGCTGCCGAGGAAGGAACGAGGAAAGGCTGTTTTATATGGAACGCTGCTGGCAGTCATTCTGAGAATCCTTTTGACTTCAATGACAACCTGGATGCTAGATATTCCACTCGTAAAAGCGATAGGCGGGATGCTGTTGCTGTGGATTGCGTGCAAGCTGATGATGGGAGAGCAGGAGGAAATGACTGAAATCTCTCAAAATCAAACAGTAGGTCAAGCTGTGAGGACGATTTTGCTCGCTGACTTTGTGATGAGCCTGGATAATGTACTGGCTGTAGGCGGCGCTGCACATGGAGATTTGCGACTCGTCATTTTGGGATTGGTTATGAGTATTCCGCTCTTGATGTGGGGAAGTGCTTGGGTAGCTCGTCTCATGAACCGTTTCCGCAGCTTAGTGATCATCGGGGGAGGCCTGCTTGCATTTACGGCAGTTGATATGTGTCTGGAGGATCCGTACGTGTGGAAATGGATCAATCCATTCATGTTGAATCATATGTGGTTGCCTGTCATTGTCGCTGGACTCGTCATGCTGTGGGGACGCATGAAAAGAGCGTGAACAGGTAATGAGGAACTACTGTTATGGGGCATACTACAAAGAAAACGAGGCAAGAAAGGAACCGGTTGCAGATGAATACAAGCCTCTTGATGCTGTGGGGATTCTGGGATGAAATCTATCAACGCTGTACCCGGCTCAAGTATATTGAAAAAGGAAACAATATTTTCCGTATCGTTCCTTTGCGTTATCGTGGAGAATCACTGGTAACTTCGGATGGTCAGAGCATTCACAAGGGAGATCTGATTGTAAAGATACATATCCACAACTACTACTTTGCTACCTTGTGTAATGGAGTTAAGGATGAGCTACGTGTGGCATTATTGCTACGGCGTCATATTATGCAATCATTGCCCAAGCTGGCTACTTATTTGGAAGGGATGAATAATCGGGAAGAAATTAAAGGGATTGTCGGGACAACCATGCTGCATAAAGGCGTTCAGCCCTTGGGCTTTTCCATCTCTGATGTACCGATGAACGCCTTGTTCCGATTCAAGCGGTGGTATTTGCGCTTATTGATTCGTCTGATTCATCCAGATGGCAAGCGCAGGGTGCAGACCTGGAGGCAGGAAATACCGTTAAAACGGGTGTATATGTCAAAAGAGCACTTATTAAACCGTTATGGTTCTAATAGCAATGAGCCTTCAGGAGAATTGTTCTAATGGCAAAACGAATTCTGTTAGTTACCGAAGAATGGGCAGGCAGTGGGCACCGAATGGCCGCAGAGGCGCTACATGAAGTGCTGGACTCCCATGAAGGCATAGAACTCTCGAGAATAGTAGGTGGATTAACCACGGCCAGTCCCGCTTTACGGGAGCTGTCCCGTTTTTTTTATCTAAGCATGCTCCGCTATGGCAGGCCCATGTGGCAGCGAATTTACGAGCAAGACCGTCTCTTTGGGACGATACTGAGAATGCCGCTTGGCTGGTGGCTTTCCAGGCGCCTGGAGAACACCCTATTAGAAAAAGAAAACCCGGATGTAGTAATCGCTACGCATGCCTACTGTTTATCGGCGCTAGCGCAATCCAAGCAAAGGATGGCAAAGCCATTTCATTTGGTCAGCATACCAACTGACTATCATTTAAACCGATTTTGGGTGCATCCACAGATTGACACGTATATGGTCGCTCATCAACAGATTGCGGATCGGCTCATTCGCTCGTACCAGGTACAGGCCAGCAAAATACAAGTGCTCGGTATTCCCATACGCCAAGCGTTCAGTACGGCTGCAAAAGTAGACAAGCGCATCTGGAAAAAACAGCTTGGTCTAGAAGAACAATTCACCGTTCTCGTATGCGGTGGGGAAGGCGGTTATGGGAGAATAGCTGAGGTCATGAAGGCACTTGCCAAAGAGATGGAGCCCCTCCAATTGATCGTGATTACCGGAAAAAACGAGAAGCTGTATGAAGAATTGCAAGGATTGACTGGCAAGCATCCTTCTCCCCACCGTATATTACTGAAGAAATTCGAAGCGCAGATGTGGCAATGGATCGGAGCAGCAGATGTATACATAACCAAGCCAGGAGGAATTAGCTGTGCAGAAGCAATGGCACTGCGGACACCGTTGCTTCTTTATCAGCCGTTGCCGGGACAGGAGAGGGAAAACTCTTCCTTTTTGCTTGATCAAAAGGCTGCGGTTCTTGCCAATGACACGGAGGATATCAGGACATGGATCAGGCATTGGCGAAACCAGAAGCAACGCGACAAGATCATTGAGCAGATGGAGCAGGTGCGGCGTCCAGAAGCAGCCCGGGAAATAGCAGAATACTTGCTTCATGTGTAATACGTAAATTTGGAAATGAGAAAAAGAAAAAAGTACGAATGAACAATCCAAGCTTCACACATATTAAACTTACCAACGACGAGGAGGTGATAGAGATGGCTAACAACAACAACGGTTCCAGCAACAACCTTTTGGTACCTCAAGCAAACCAAGCGCTGGACCAACTGAAATACGAAATCGCTTCTGAATTCGGCGTTCAGCTTGGCCCTGACACTACTTCCCGTCAAAACGGTTCTGTTGGAGGAGAGATCACAAAACGTCTTGTCTCCTTCGCTGAACAACAATTGGCTGGACGTGGCTAATTGAATACGCTGGATGAGGAAAGGCACCTGAGGGTGTCTTTCCTTTTGTTGTTGGATAAAAATGGTAAAATTTTACAAGAAAACTTTGTAAACAAACTAGAATAATTTACGGTCAACGGCACGAATCTATATGTGTCAGGAGGTGAAGGGACATGACCGTATCAGCACAAGTGAAGCAAGCTCTTGCCAGCTTGAAAGGTGCACAAGCTGACCTGGAGACATTTGCGCTTAGCACGCAAAACCAGCAAGCGAAGCAACTGTACACACAAGCGGCGGAACAAACCCAGACGATTGTGAACAACCTGCAACAACGGGTAACAGAGCTAGAGAACGAAGAGCCGCAGTACAAAGGATTCTAGGGACGGGCAATAGGGGGAGAGGGTTTCCCTCTCTTCTCGCTTTTCCCCATGGCTGACGGAGGTGGATTATGCCTGACTGGCTGAACATAGCACTACGCACAATCGGTGCTTTGGTGTATTTATTAATCCTCACAAAAATCATTGGAAAAAGACAGATCAAGCAACTTACATACATCGAGTATATCGTCGGTATTACGATTGGCTCCATCGCTGCTTTCATGGCAACGGAAATGGACGGCCCAGCTTATCACAGCTTGATCGCGATGGGTATTTTTGCACTCTTTCCGGTTGTAATGGAATGGCTTTCCCTCAAAAGTAAAAAACTTCGTGATTTTTTCGAAGGCAAATCAACGGTCCTCATCAAGGAAGGCAAAATTTTGGAAGACAACCTGAAAAAGGAACGTTTGACGGCGGAAGATTTAATGGAGCAGCTGCGAATCAAAAACGTGTATAAAATAGCTGACGTAGAATTTGCCCTCATGGAAACAAGCGGAGAAATCAGTGTCCTGCTCAAGTCACAGAATCAGCCTATTACTCCCAAGCTTATGGAATGGTCCGTTGCCCCCGTGGAAGAGGGACAAGTAATCATCATGGACGGCGTCATTATGGACGAGCCGCTGGCGACAGCAGGTCTTAATCGCAGGTGGGTGCGAACTGAGCTACAAAAAGCAGGAGTGGCTCTTGAAAATGTTTTTCTTGCTCAGGTAGACAAAGGTGGAGAGCTGTACCTGGATCTGTATGATGACAAAATTAAGGTGCCACAGGCGCAAGCGATGAAGCAGACCTTTGCCACTTTAAAAAAATGTCAGGCGGATCTGGAGCTGTTCGCTTTGGATACGAAAAATGAACAAATGAAGCTGTGTTACCAACGAGATTCGGAAGAGCTGCAAGACGTAATCGATCAAGTAAAACCGTTTCTGATACGGTAACGAGGAGTGAAAAGAAGTTGGCCGACCAGAAAAAGAAAAAATTGACGCCCGTGCAGCAGGAATATCAGCAGCTAGCAAAAGGACACGAACCGCCCAGACCGCTTCTGCGCAATTTCATCCGTGCGTTTTTAGTAGGGGGTGTCATTTGTTTCATCGGGCAAGGGATACAGGAGCTGTTCATCCAATACTTTGACTTCACGGAGAGGACAGCTGGCAATCCGACAGTAGCCGTATTAATTCTCATCTCCGCTCTTTTAACCGGATTCGGGTTGTATGACCGAATTGCACAATGGGCGGGCGCAGGAACAAGTGTCCCGGTAACAGGATTTGCGAACTCGATTGCCTCAGCCGCCATTGAGCACCGGAGTGAGGGATATGTTCTCGGGGTTGGCGGGAACATGTTTAAATTAGCGGGCTCAGTCATCGTTTTCGGGGTCGCGGCTGCATTCGTCATCGGGTTGATAAAAACGTTGTTCCTGATGGGAGGATAAGCGATGCGCCAGGGTCATCAGTCTTGGGTCTTTGCCACAAGGCCAGTCATAGTCGGTAGAGCGGCGATTGGTGGGCCGTTCGAGGCCAAGGGACCATTGGCAGAGGATTTTGATACACTGCATGGGGATTTGATGCTCGGCCAAGACAGCTGGGAGAAGGCAGAAAGAGTGCTGATGGAGGAAGCGTGCACCAAGGCAATCGAGAAGGCTGGCGTACAAAAAGAAAAGATCGATTTCCTTTTAGCTGGCGATTTGATGAACCAGATTATTTCAGCCAGCTTCTCGGCGCGTACACTCTCCATTCCTTTTCTAGGCCTGTTCGGTGCCTGCTCCACTGCGATGGAAGGGTTGGCGTTGGCAGCGCTCATGGTAGACAGCAAAGCGGCCGATTACGTAGTCGCAGCAACTGGAAGTCACAATGGAGCTGCAGAAAAGCAGTATCGGTATCCAACCGAGTACGGCTCGCAGAAACCGCCAACAGCACAATGGACAGTGACGGGAGCAGGCGCAGCAGTCGTTTCTAATCAGGGAACAGGTCTACGTATTCAATCAGCTACCATCGGTCATGTGGTGGATATGGGAATGACAGATCCATTTAACATGGGAGCTGCGATGGCACCGGCTGCCCTTTCAACCATTGAAACGCATTTTCGGGACTTAGGACTTGCTCACGATCATTATGACTTGGTAGTTACGGGGGACCTCGGAAGAACGGGACATTCGATTTTGTCTGAGCTGCTTCCCAAGCATAATGTGCATGTCCCACTCGAGAGGTATAACGATTGTGGCAAGCTCATTTATGGTGATAATCCCAATGTCTGGTCAGGCGGTAGCGGCTGTGGCTGCGTTGCAACGGTAACCTATGGGCACTTATTGAACCGATTGCAAGCAGGCGAGTGGAAACGGATATTGGTGGTAGCGACAGGGGCATTGTTATCACCTATCTCTTATCAGCAAGGAGAGAGTATACCTTGCATTGCTCATGCCGTAGCCATTGAAGCAGAATAGCTGGGAGGTGACATCATGACGTTTTTATGGGCGTTTTTAGTCGGAGGAATTATTTGTCTGATTGGGCAATTTCTCATGGATGTAGTCAAGCTGACACCAGCGCATACCATGTCGTCACTTGTTGTCGCCGGAGCTGTTCTGGATGGCATTGGGGTGTATGAGCCGTTAATAGATTTTGCCGGGGCTGGGGCGACGGTTCCCATTACTAGCTTTGGAAACGCACTCGTACATGGAGCCATGGCCGAAGCCGAGCAGAATGGAGTGATTGGTATTGTTACCGGGATTTTTGAGGTGACAAGTGCTGGGATTTCTGCTGCCATCGTGTTTGGTTTCATCATGGCGCTCATTTTCAAGCCAAAAGGGTAATCCAGAATTGCGTATCGCTATTTCTTGCCTGTACTGCCAATAACATTGAATTGAACCTGCTTTCACCAACTTGTAGAATGGGTGCTTGAGGAGGGGATGTTCATGTGGTTCCATAAAAAAACGCTGACTACCCTACTGATGGCCATTTTGACCATAGCATTTGTACTGCCGACGAACTCACTCGCAGCTCCTTTATTGCAAAGGGGAAGCGAGAATGGAGATGTATGGGATCTACAATATCGGTTGCAAATCCTTGGCTTCTATCAAGACAGCTTGGATGGCAGCTATGGAGGAAACACTTATCAGGCCGTCAGAAAGTTTCAGAAAGCATATGGATTGACTGTTGATGGGATAGCAGGGAATCAGACGTGGAGCAAGCTAAAGAAAGTTTCTGTGAATCGTTCGGAAATGCAAATGCTCGCGCAGCTCGTCTACTCAGAAGCGCGTGGAGAGGTATTTGAGGGACAGGTAGCGGTTGCAGCAGTTGCAATGAATCGCATGCAATCGGAAACTTTTCCGAACACACTGAGTGGCGTGATATTTGAACCGTACGCGTTTACCGCTATTGATGATGGGCAATTCTGGTTGACTCCAAACAAATCAGCTTACAAGGCAGCATGGGAAGCTGTACGTGGATGGGACCCAACCAATGGTGCTCTCTACTACTTCAACCCAGATACTGCGACTTCTAGTTGGATTTGGTCGCGCCCGCAAATCAAGCGAATCGGTAAGCATATCTTCGCTCGATAACAGATAGTGAAAATGAACTCCCTTGAATCTGGCTTAACGCTGAGATTCAGGGGTTTTTTTTCGATTCACCAAGCATTGGGAAGAATTGTGCATTGTTTTCTGAAAGTGGTTCGGTAAAATGGAAAAAAGGTTACAAACCGATGACAATGGAGGTTGATGATGAAGAAGATGCTGATCCTGGCCTCTCTGGTCGCTCTGACACTCGTAGGGACACCAGCCGTTGAGGCGGAGACAAACACGAATACCGCAACACCTTATGCTGATATTGCAGGACATTGGGCCGAAAAAGAAATCGAAAAATGTTACATAGCGGGTGCAGTAGGTCCATCTGAAGATTTTCGACCAGATGAAGCTGTGACACGCATAGAGCTGTTGACGATGTTTGTGAAGGCAAAGGGAATTGAGCCAGTGCAAACAAATCAGTCGTCATTTAAAGACATACCTGCAGATAGCTGGATGACGCCATATGCTGAAATTGCTTACCGTTTAGGCATCGTTCATGGACAAAAGCAGGGGAAGGACCTTTACTTGCGTCCAAACGACCCCGTTCAAAGGGAGGAGCTCGTATCTATGCTCGTTCGCTCTGCGGGGGATAGCGGAGCCGTGAATCAGCTGAAATGGTCAACTACCATCCAAGCCTTGGCTAAGTACCCTGATGGGAAGCGCGTACAGGAAGTGTATCAGAGGCCATACGTTTATGCACTCCAAAATGGGCTGATAAATGCTTATGCGGACGGCAGCTTGCAGCCGCAAAAACAGATGACACGGGCAGAAGCAGCGACATATGCAGCCTTTCATCTTTTTACAGGGAAAACGAGCGAGCAAAAGACATTGGCAAACGGAACTGCTTTTAAGCAGACGATGACTGTGCAGACGACTGCGTACAGTTATCCCAACGATAAAATTTTGTCCTATCTGGAATATCCGCTCAGAGAAGGTGTTGTTGCTGTGGATCCAAAGGTCATTCCTTTGGGGAGCCATCTGTACGTCGAAGGCTACGGATATGCAGTAGCAGCTGATATCGGTGGAGCTGTCAAAAATAATCACATCGATCTCTATTTGCCTACTGTAAATGAGGCACAAAATTACGGGCTGAAAAAAGGAGTCCAAGTCTTTTTGCTTGATTAAGATAAGTGATAAACATATTTCCTACTCTTTCCACTCATACTAACGTGGAAGGGGTGGGATTTTTTTGTGGATCTGGTTGCTAATAGCATGTATCGTTTTGGTGATCGTATTGTTGTTCACGCCGGTAAAAATAACACTGTATTACGATCGAGCGGGAGAAAATGATCATCTTGTTTTTGAGCTGTCTGTCTGGTTTGGGCTGTTCCATAGAAAATATGACATCCCTATTTTGTTTTTGAAGCAGACAGAGGGCGGACCACAGGTAGTAGCCAAGGTGGAAACCATACAGGGTGGGAATAAAGTAAGAGATACCGTCCGCGATTTTACGCGCAGACAAGCAAAAAAGTGGTATCACAACTACCGCGATGTACTAAAAAAAGTTCGCGATTTACAGCCTTTATTTAATCAATTCTCCAAGCATATTCGCTGTTCGTATCTGGAGTGGCATACGCAAATGGGAACAGGACAAGCTGCAGAAACAGGAGCTTTAACTGGTATCATCTGGGGTGTAAAGACGATGATCATTGGAGTCCTCTCGCATACGATTTCCCTACACGCCATGCCTCGTATGAGTGTGCAGCCCGTATGGAATCAGGCATTGATCCAAACGCGCTTTCAATGTGTGCTCCATTTTTACCTCGGGTATCTGCTCATTACGATGCTGAGAATGGGACTACGCCTCAGAAAATCGAGGGAGCACAAATGGCAAACGAGAACATCCGAAGCGTGAATGTGCACGTAGACTCTTCCTGAAAAAATGCTTGCCTGTACATGCTCTGAATTTATTGTGGGTATGTTAATAAATGAGCATGAGTGAAAGGAGGAGCATACATGGCAGACCACCCGATTCAAGGATTAATGCGGACAGCAATGGAAAATCTGAAACAGATGGTCGATGTGAATACAATCATTGGAGATCCGGTTGAGACTCCAGATGGCAGCGTTATTCTTCCTATATCCAAGGTTGGCTTTGGCTTTGCGGCAGGGGGAAGCGAGTTTCAATATGAGCAACATCACCAAGGAACGATTGGCTATCCATTTGGTGGGGGGAGTGGTGGCGGTGTTTCCATTACTCCTGTAGCGTTTCTGGTTGTTGGGAAGCAAGGGATTCGTTCCATTCCTCTTGAAAATACTACGCATCTGTATGATCGGATTTTGGATTCTGTACCTCAGTTTGTGGAGAAGATGCAGGGCATGTTTGGAAAGCATGAGGAGCCGCAGATTCAAAACACCACCATTATCGCCAAGACGGACGATCATGATCTGGAAGAACTGATGGAACGGGGATAAGTAAAAAGAAAAACAGGTATGCCTATGTTGCTTACAGGCATACCTGTTTTTTCATTAACGTATAAGAATTTATAAGCGTGACCCTTATGAATTCTGGAGCGCATGGAAACTTTCCGCTAAAACGCGGTCGCTCCTCCTTGAGAAAGCCTCGATTGAGGTTTTCTTATAACAATACATTTAAAAACAAGCCGGTTTTCGCCACATGCAAATAATGCATGTTGGAAATCGAAGCAATCGTATACGGTTGGGAACCGACAGCCTCATCATGATACCTGGAAAAGGTACCGATTGGCTTGCTTTGGAGCTCCAGGACTTGTTCACGGAATTGGAGAGACAACCCATGCATGGCTTCTTTAAAATCGGTAAAGCTTTCTTGAACAGAATTTACCCATTTTTGTTCATCCAATACGAGTTCTCCGCTTGGCAGCGAGCTGATCCCATAACGGTTCAATACATCGTTAGTGGCTTTTGCAATCCTCTCAAAGGTAGGAAGCTTTTGCGTTGCCAGAGCTTCTTCGTTCCGTTGCAAGAAATGGTGCATGCTGTTAAAACGGTCTACGAGCTTGCGAGCATGCTGGAGCAAGCGCTCAATGTCCGGCTTGACGGTAAGAACGATCGGCTCCGTCCCGGCATTATGCAGGGTAACAACAACACTATCACTTTCTAGCATGACTTGATTCGTTGCTGATGTTTGTACTTTGCCATTTACATAGCTGGTGGCATCTGCGGCTTGTGTCACAATATGGTCTATTCCGAGTGCGCTTACACTGTTGCCAGACAAATCACGGAGTGTAAAAGCTTGTGCGGCCCCCGTTTTGGTACTGGTGATGACAAGTGATTGCGTGCTCCCAGAGGTTTCGATCCGAGTCGTCAGTCCTGACTGGTTTTGATCCAGCGCTTCCTTCATCCTCGCAAGGCTCTGTTCGTACGTATCAGTAGGAACAGAGAAAAAGGAAAGCAGCTCCTCTTGTTCGCCTGTTATCAGAGAAAACTGTTGAAATCCTTCTCGCACCGAGGTAGGAGAAGTCTTCTCCAGCAAACGGCCAGCATTGGTTTGTCCATTTGCTAAGCGAATAACATCTATGCGATAGGTGGCAGGCTCGGCTTCCGCATGGACTGTTGCTGCAGCCAAATCTGGCTGAGAGCTGATCGCCAGACGCCTGTTGATCGCGCTGTGTGGGCGCTTGGCATCAAACTCTTTGGCAGTTTGGTCCAGAAGGGCGGAATAACGGTACAGGTGCGACAGCGAATCGGACAGCTCTGTCATCCATTGCTGCTGGCGGGTGTAATAGGGCTGCAGGTTGTAAGCAGATATCGGGTCCACCGGTGTATTCAACTTTGCCTGAACCATTTGAAACTGATAACGACCTACCCGTTGGCTGTATGGGACATAACTGACACGGTTCACTTTCATGTTGATCACCTCACCTGCGAATAATTATCGTTAGGATGGAACTACTTTCCATTATAAACGATGTTTATTCCATTTCAATGAGCAGGTCGCCAGTTTCAATCGCTTCTCCTGCTTTGACGTATACGGCTTTGATTTTTCCGTCCATAGGAGCCTGAATGGTTGTTTCCATTTTCATCGCTTCACTTACCAGCAAGTGCTCGCCTTTTCGTACCTTGTCGCCTTCCGAGACAAGAACTTTGAGAACCTTTCCTGGCATCGATGCTCCGAGGTGGGCAGAGTTTTGCGAATCTGCTTTGCGTCTTACCAGCTCGGACACCTGCGCGGATTGATCTCGAACAAAAAGCTCGCGCGGCTGTCCGTTCAGCTCAAAGTAAATGATGCGACGGCCATCGGGATGCAGCTCGCCAATGGCAACAAGCTTGATGATAAGCGTTTTTCCGCGTTCGATTGTAATGGCTGTCTCTTCTCCGGCGCGCAGTCCGTAGAAGAACGTGGACGTGTTCAAAACAGAAAGATCACCGTATTCCTTCATGCGTTGGTCAAACTGCAGGTATACCTGCGGGTACATGATGTATGAAAGGACATCGAGCTCACTCGGTGTACGACCGATTTTTTCCTCCAATTCAGAAGCGACCTGGTTAAAATCGGCAGGAGCGAGTAATTCACCTGGTCGTGCAGTAAAGGCGTCTCTTCCTTTTAACACGAGCTCCTGCAGCTTTTTAGGGAAGCCTCCAGGTGGTTGGCCCAAATAACCTTGGAAGAACTGAATGACAGAGTCAGGGAAGTCGAGGCGTGTGCCTTTTTCCCAAATGTTTTCTTCGTTCAAGTTGTTTTGCACCATGAACAGGGCGAGGTCACCAACTACTTTTGACGAAGGGGTTACTTTTACAATGTCCCCGCACATTTGGTTAACGACAGCATACATGTGCTTGACTTCATCCCAACGGCCTTCCAGCCCGACAGCTTTGGCCTGCTGCTCCAGATTGGTGTATTGGCCGCCCGGCATTTCATGTACATACACTTCTGTGTTGCTTGCTTTCATGCCGCTTTCAAAGCCTTGGTAGTAAGGACGCACATCTTCCCAGTAGTCGGATAATTTGTTAAACGATTCGAGGGACAGCCCCGTATCGCGCTCCGTATGAGCCAAACTCGCGATCAGACCGTTCAGGCTAGGCTGGGATGTCAGACCGGACATGGAGCTTACGCATGCATCGACGATATCTACGCCGGCTTCGATTGCTTTAAGCAGCATAGCAGCGCCGTTTCCGGAAGTATCATGCGTATGCAGATGAATTGGAATTCCGATCTCTTGTTTCAGCGCGTTGATTAGCTCATAGGCAGCATAAGGCTTGAGCAGACCAGCCATATCCTTGATTGCTAGGATGTGCGCGCCCGCCTTCTCCAATTCCTTGGCCAGATCAACATAGTAGGAAAGCGTATATTTGGTTTTCGACGGATCGAGAATATCGCCTGTATAGCAAATAGCTGCTTCCGCTACTTTGCCGCTGTTGCGCACGGCTTCGATTGCGGTTTGCATGCCTGGCAACCAGTTCAAGCTATCGAAGATGCGGAATACGTCTACGCCGTTTTCAGCAGAAGCTTTGACGAACGAGTGAATGACGTTATCCGGGTAGTTCGTGTAGCCTACGCCATTTGCTCCGCGCAATAGCATCTGGAACAGTACATTCGGGATACGCTCACGCAAAATCTGCAATCTCTCCCATGGCGACTCCTGCAAAAAGCGCATAGTCGTATCGAACGTAGCGCCGCCCCACATTTCCAGTGAGAAGAGTCCAGCTCCGAGCTTGCCCGTCGCTTCTGCTACGGAAGCGAGATCATAGGTACGTACACGTGTGGCGAACAAAGACTGATGCGCATCGCGGAAGGTCGTATCAGTAACGAGTACCTGCTTTTGCTCCTGAATCCAGCGAACGAGTCCGTCTGCGCCCTGCTTATCCAAAATTTGTTTTGTTCCCTCCGGATACGGCTGGGCAAAAGGTGTGCGAGGGATACGCGGCGAATCAAAATGCGGCTTTTTATCCAGCTTTTCGAGTCCAGGATAGCCATTGACAATGGTGTTTCCGATGTAAGATAGTAATTTCGTACCGCGATCCTGGCGACCTGGAAAGATGAACAATTCAGGCTTGGTATCGATAAACGAAGTGTCGTAGCTTCCACTTAGGAAATCTGGGTGAGTCACCACATTTTCCAGGAATGGCAGGTTTGTTTTTACGCCACGAATACGGAACTCACGCAGCGTTCTGAGCATTTTCCGTGCGGCCTGATCAAAGTTCGTTCCATAAGTAGAGATTTTGACCAGCAGGGAATCGTAAAATGGGGTAATAATCGCTCCTGGATAGCCGTTTCCGCCATCGAGACGCACACCAAAGCCTCCACCAGAACGCCATGCGGACAAACGTCCGGCATCTGGCAGGAAGTTGTTCTCTGCGTCTTCTGTCGTTACACGGCACTGAATCGCAAAGCCGCTCATTTGAATCTGGCTTTGATTGGCAATGCCGATTTCCTCATCGGACAAAGCATGACCTTCCGCTACGCGAATTTGCGCTTGTACGATGTCGATTCCGGTAATGAGCTCCGTAATCGTATGCTCAACCTGAATCCGAGGATTCACTTCAATGAAATAAAAGCGATTGTCGGGAGTCAGCAAAAATTCGACGGTACCAGCATTGGAATAGCCAGCTTTTTGCATCAGCGTGAGAGCGGATTGGCAAATTTCCTCGCGCAGCTTATTGTCGAGGGAAAGGCTTGGCGCGACTTCAACGACTTTTTGGTGACGACGCTGTACGGAGCAGTCACGTTCGAACAGGTGAACGATGTTGCCGTGGTTATCGCCGAGAATTTGAACCTCAATATGTTTTGGTTGCTCCAGGTAGCGCTCGAGATACACCTTGGCATTACCAAAGGAGGAGCGGGCTTCGGAACGTGCCCGATCAAGTGAATCTTGGAGCTCGTCTTGACTGCGTACGATGCGCATGCCTCGGCCGCCGCCACCGGATACACCCTTGATGATGATAGGATAGCCGTATTCTTTTGCAAAAAGCAGCGCCTCTTGCAAAGTCTCAATCGGCTCAGGTGTACCTGGAATGACAGGAATGTTTGCTTCAACTGCTAGACGTCTTGCTTCTACCTTGTCTCCGAATTTTTCAATCAGCTCCGGAGACGGACCGATGAAGATGATGCCTTCATCCTGGCATCGTTTGGCAAACTCGGCATTCTCGGCAAGGAAGCCGTAGCCCGGGTGAATCGCGTCGATGTCGTTACGTTTGGCAATCTCAATAATGCTGTCAATGTCCAGATACGCTTCAATAGGCCCCTTCCCCGCGCCTACCAGATAGGACTCGTCCGCTTTAAAGCGGTGGATGGAAACGTTGTCCTGTTCAGAATAAACAGCTACGGTACGGATGCCCAGCTCGGTAGCGGCACGAAAGATTCGGATGGCGATCTCTCCACGGTTCGCTACCAATAAACGATTGATTTTTTTCCCTAGCATGATATTCTCTCCCCCTTGGTCTCCTGTGAGACTTATAAAAATTATATATATAGTACAAATATACAAAATTTTCTCTACACAATACACCCTTTTTTACGAAATGGAGTGCAATTCAATGAATCCAGTAATTCCAATTTTTGTGTATGGTTCTCTTTTGGAAGGTTTTTGGAATTACGAGCATTACATCCGTCCGTATGAGCATCGGATCGCTCCTGCGGTCATCAAAGGCGAATTGTATCATCTGCCGCCTGGCTATCCGGGTTTGCTTGCAGGAACTGATGACATTATCGGAGAAGTCGTCTATTTTTCGACGCAAGTCTATGAAGAGGCGCTTACTGGTCTGGATGAGCTGGAGGACTTTTATGAAGCAAACGACCCCCGAAATGAGTACGAACGAATTATCGTGCCGGCACGAGTTTTGGATGGTATCGAAAAGGTAGAGAACGTATACGTCTATTGCTACGTAGATGAGCAATATATAAAGGAAGAAGGAAAGAAGCTTGCACATGGAAACTGGCGCAAATTCATGCTAGAGCAGCAGGCTGAATAGGGATTGCCCGTTTTGCCAAAACTGGTAGGGAAAAGGAAGGAGGGTCCCTGCCATGGAAATTAATAATGGAGCTCCAGCTCAGATATGGCGCTTGTTGATTCCGGAGAGCTACTGGATGTACGTGGATGAAGTGCCAGAAGACGAACTGATTTTTCATTATCGCGACCATATTTACTTTGTAAACAATGATGGTTCTGTTCTAGCAATGCCAAAGCCAGCCTGCTATGATCTCTTGGATTTGGGCACCGTTCTGGAGTATTTGGCTACTTCCGATGATACGATTGATTTTGATGATGAGGGAGAATTCGATTTTGGATTTGTCCTGAAGCAGATGGGCTATATCGTTGCTGTAAAAGAAAAGCGGGCCAAGGCGACGTATCAAATCGAAATCATCAACACGGCGCTGCCCAAATCAAATGGATCTCACTATGAACTAAAAAATGTCCATTTTGTATTTGCTCTTTATCACGCCCTGATGCGCTGCCATGAGCTCAATCAAAAAACAGATTGGGAATATGAGCATGAAGTAGTGAGGATTGTCAAGGTAGAGGCGAACACCTCTGGAAAAGTGCAAGTGAATCTGTAATTTCTACTATTGGCATAGTGAAAAAAAGTGAATGATAGGGTATGATAAACTAGTACATATGATTGATTGGTGAGGAGGAAGAAATCATGACAACAGCTGTAGAGCGTCAAGGCGCATTTGCATTCAAAGGAGCACCAGTTACACTGCTCGGTCCTGAAATCAAAGTAGGGGATACTGCTCCTGATTTCACAGTAGTAGGTGGCGATCTGTCTCCTGTAACTCTGCAAGATTCCAAAGGCACTGTACGCATCATCTCCGTAATTCCGTCCATCGACACAGGTGTATGCGATGCACAAACTCGTCGTTTCAATGAAGAGGCTGCGAAACTGGATGGAGTAACAGTCCTGACTGTTTCCGTTGACCTGCCTTTCGCACAAAACCGTTGGTGCGGTGCTGCTGGTATCGATAAAGTAAAAACAGTGTCTGACCACAAAGACCTGTCCTTCGGTACAGCGTACGGTGTAGCAATCAAAGAATACCGTCTGCTGTCCCGTGCAGTTTTCGTTGTAGATGCAAACGACAAAGTAGTTCACGCTGAGTACGTGTCTGCTGCAGGTGAGCATCCAAACTACGAAGCTGCTATCGCTGCTGCACAAGCTGCGAAGTAAGCAAATCTTAGTCTACAAGCAAGATAAAACCTCTTTTCGTGCAAGTCGCGAAGAGAGGTTTTTTTATTTAGGAAAAAGTCCCTTGACATAAAAGTAACCAGTGGTTATATTATAACCAACGGTTACTAACCGATGGTTACAAAAATGAAGCAGATGGAAATAAGGAGTGCACACTTATGGCAAGCAAACAGGAGATGCGATCGGAAGAAACCAAGCGCGCTATTTTGACAGCCGCGGGTGAGCTTTTTTCCAAAAGAGGTTACGACACGGTATCCATCAGGGAGATTGCAAAGGCAGCCGGGTGTTCCCATACGACTTTGTACATTTACTTTAAAGATAAGGAAGCGTTACTGCATCAGCTCTCCGAGGGGCCGCTGCAAGGCTTGGCAGACCAGATGGACGGGATGCTGCAGGACCACTCTCTTGCTCCTGAAGACTGTTTACGTCAGATCAGCATGCTGTTCATTCGGTTTGCGCTAGCTAATCGTACGATGTACACACTATTTTTCATGACCAAGGCTACCCGAATTGACGAGGATACTACTGAGAGTCAGCTTCAAAAGCTGCGGATACAATTGTTTGATCTGTTCAGGCAGGTGGTGACGAATTGCTTACCTGAGGGAAAAAAGGCGGAAGACTCGCTTGCCTATGCACGCGTCTATTTTTACACTCTGCAAGGCATTGTGGGGACGTACACACATTCCGAGGAAAATCTGGAGAGCCTCTGGGATAGATTGACATCTACCTTTGAGCTGACGATAGACGTGATGCTATCTGGAATCACACAACATGCGAACAATGGAGGGGACTGAAAATGAAAGTAGAACAAATTTCGGAGCATATTTGGAGTATTCGTTCATGGCTGATGATTCCGTTTCGGGTATGGGTAGTTGTGGAAGCGGACGGTGTGACGCTTGTGGATGCAGGTATGCCTTTTATAGCAAAGGGGATCCTTACATTTATTGAAGAGCTTGGTGCTGGTCCCTTAAAACGAATCGTACTTACGCATGGCCATTCCGACCATGTAGGCGCTATCCAAAAAATCATGGAGAAGAATCCGGTTCCGCTATTTGCTCATCAAATCGAGATTCCATATATGGAAGGAGAGCAGCTGTACCCAAGACGCAAGAAGCTAGAAAAAAACGTGCAGGCAGGCTTGGCACAGCCACTGGCAGAAACCGAGCAAGGCGGACTTGCTGCAATTGGAGGATTGCGTCCTTTTCTCACTCCGGGACATTCTCCGGGGCATGTCGTCTATTATCACGAGCAGGATCAAGTGCTGCTAGCAGGAGATTTGTTTACATCGAAAAAGGGAAAGCTTCACCGTCCGATGCCGATGTTTACTGCCGATATGGCAGAGGCATTAAAGAGTAGCCAGATTGTTCGTGAATTGCGCCCAGTGCATCTGGAAGTATGCCATGGGAAGCCGGTAAAAAATCCAGTAGAGCAGCTGGATGCTTATCTTGCGGATACATCAGCTGCTCTCTCTATTCCGACCAGTACGTGGCAGTCATCGTAAGAAACAAGTCATGGCATTTATCCCGCAGAAGGGATCGCTTAAACTTTTGCTCATCAGCACGCTTCTGTAGTTCGTCTCGTTCCATTGGACGTAATCTACGAACCGGTAGCCTCTGGCAGAGTAATAACGGATCAAATGATGAGCACCTTCTGCGGTATCAAGCGCCAGCTCGGCTGCTCCATCCTGCACGGTCGGCGGGTCAGGTCTTCAATTGAGTCGGTTTGTGGCTGAAAGGGTCGAATCATATTTGGCTGTGAAGAGAACCGGCATCTGACATATTTTGCAGCTCCTTTGGCAACAGTTCATTTCTGTAAATTCTGATAGTATAGCACAAAATGTCGAAGTCGGATGAAACGTACCGACTTTTTTTTCGTCTTACTAGAGAGGTGATTGGATGAAAAAGGTAGGAATCGCTGCCCAGCTGTTTCTGACAGCAGTACTTTTAACAGGTTGCCAGAGTAGCTTCTTCAATCAAGCCAAATCACAGGAGCTCGCCCAACCGCCAGAGCCAACTATAGCCTGGAAGGGAAAGTCAGCTACGACAGTGCTGACGTCATCTTGTTGGCAGTATGAAAATGAAGGGCATTGCATCGATAAAGCCGCACCCCCTGAGATTATTGGTGAGATGAAGCCTAAGCCGCTTCAAGTAAATCCTGGTGCAATTTTGTCTGTGACGTATACCGCACCACCCGAGGAAAATTCATTACGGGTAACCCAATGGATCGGCACGAAGCAGATTGAGCAGCTTCTGGAGAATGGCAATCAGTGGAAGGTACCCGATCAGCCAGGGTGGTATTTGTTTGATGTTCGCGGACAATGGACACAAGGTGATGCAGGGCATGCTTTTGTCATTGAGGTCCGGGACACATTGCGTCTGTCGCCGCTGTGAAGCTCTTTTTGGTATACTAGGCGATGAGGGATGACCAAAAGGAGAGACAGCATGCTAGAAGAGTTGATTCGCTTTACGGCAGACGAATTGGATGAAGGGCATACCGTACGGGACGTTTTGCAAAAACGTTATGGGGTATCTCGCCGTTTGCTCATTCGCGCCAAATTTAAAGGAAAAATTACACGCAACGATCAGCTGGTCTTCGTCAACGAGAAGCTGCAAGCAGGCGATGAAATTGTCGTCATGGTGCAAGAGGATGCGGAAGAAACGGTGGCACCTGAGGAAATGCCGCTTGCGATTCGCTTTGAGGACGATGATTTGATGGTGATTGCAAAGCCTGCCGGACTGGTCATTCATCCTACAGGTAACCATGCAAGTGGCACGCTTGCAAACGGAGTGGTCGCTTACTGGAAAAGTCGCGGGGAACACCGGAGATTTCGCGCGGTTAACCGTTTGGATAAAGATACATCAGGTCTTTTGATTGTCGCGAAAAATCAATGGGCTCATGAGCAGTTCAGCAGGATGCAGCAGGATAGAGAACTACATCGTACCTATCACGCGATTGCAGAAGGGGAAGTTCAAGCGGATGAGGGGACACTAGATGGACCGATCGGGCTTGCCGAGGATTCCTTTATTACCAGAATGGTGCGCCCAGATGGACAAGCAGCTCTGACCCATTATCGTGTCATGGCGCGAAGAAACGGGATGACTCACCTGGAGGTAAAGCTGGGAACGGGACGTACCCACCAAATTCGGGTACATATGAGCCATTTCGGGTATCCGCTGGCAGGTGATGATCTGTATGGCGGCGGTCGAGAGTACATCGGGAGGCAGGCGCTGCATGCCGCACGTCTGCGCTTTGTGCATCCCCGTAGTGGTGAGATGATGGATTTTACGGAGCCGATGCCTGCAGATATGCAGGAGCTGGCGAGACGCTTCTTATTGTTGTAAAAGGAACGGGAAATGGCATAGGCAAAAAATTTCGTCATTTTCCTCTGGAAAGTTGAAAGCGTTTTCGATATGATGAGAGTAAGAAATGATAAAACATGAAACAGTGGAAACACTGGGACGACAGCTGGTTGTCTGCGGGGGAGAATCCCGCAAAGATTTTTTTCGTTAGCAGACAAAGCCCAGCTTGCGCCTGACGCATGTTTCGGAACGTTTGACAAGGGGGTATCCCGCGTATTTGTCATGCAACCGATTCGGCTTGGGGGTGAGCTGGGCTTTTTGTTGACTTGAAAAGACGAAGGAGGAGAGAAGCATGGCTTTTTATCAACGTATGGGGGAAGTACCCAAAAAGCGACATACGACCTTTTACAAGCCAAACGGAGAGCTTTACCGGGAGCAAGTGATGGGCACAAAAGGGTTTTCCGGGATTCAGTCCATCTTGTATCATCACAATCCGCCAACACAGGTTCGGGAAACACGTAAATATGCGGATGTCCGGCTGGAATTTGTCGAGCAGGAGGAGTTAAAGCATCAGCATTTTCAAACCTTCAATCTGGAGCCAGGCGGAGATCCGATCTTTGGCAGGAAGTATCTCATGGGCAACAATGACGTCGTAATGGGCGTGTGCGCGCCGACAGAGCCGATGGATTACTTTTATCGCAATGCGGATGGGGACGAGGTGGTATTCGTACATCAGGGGGAAGGGGAGCTACAAACAATTTTCGGTACGCTCGCCTACAAGCCAGGCGATTATCTCGTCATCCCGATTGGTACGACATACAGGATCGTGCCATCGGTTCAGAGTCGGTTTTTAGTGATCGAATCACAAAATGAGATCGTTCCTCCCAAGCGCTATCGCAATGAGCACGGACAATTGCTGGAGCATTCGCCATTTTGCGAACGGGATATACGCGTGCCAGAAAAACTGGAAACGAACGTGGAAAGCGGGGATTTTGAAGTCCGCGTAAAACGCCAATCGGTCGTTTACAGCTACTTTTTTGATTTCCATCCGTTTGATGTGGTTGGCTGGGATGGCTATTTGTATCCGTATGCGCTCAGCATCCATGATTTTGAGCCGATTACAGGACGCATTCATCAGCCACCTCCAGTACATCAGACCTTTGCTTGCCAAAACTTTGTGATTTGCTCGTTTGTGCCGCGGATGTACGATTATCATCCTGATGCTATTCCGGCGCCGTATTTTCATAGCAATGTAGAAAGTGATGAAGTGTTATACTACGTGGAAGGCAATTTCATGAGCCGGAAAGGGATTTATGAAGGCTCGATTACGCTGCACCCGATGGGCATTCCCCACGGACCTCATCCTGGCAAAGCCGAAGCGAGTATTGGCAAGAAAGAGACGAAGGAGCTGGCGGTTATGCTCGATACGTTCCACCCGCTGCGCGTCACTCGGGAGGCACTGCCGATTGAAGATGGGGCATACATGTCAAGCTGGATGCCGCCACGTGATTAGAGAAGAGGGAGAGAGGCATGGAAATTTCCATTCAAGAGATCGATCGTCAGGACAAATACAAGCTGCTAATCGGATGCATCATCCCCAGGCCGATTGCATGGGTGACAACAGTTGGTAGTGACGGTGTCATCAACGCTGCTCCATTCAGCTATTTTAATGTTGCCAGTATTGAGCCGATGATGGTTTCAATCGCTGTCATGCGCAAGCCAGGGAGTCTCATGAAGGATACGGCCAGAAACATTCAGGAGACGGGAGAGTTTGTCGTCAATATGGTCGATGTCTACAACGTCGATGTGATGAATCAAACATCTGCCGACTATCCTTCGACTGTCAGTGAAGCAGAGGCGCTTGGACTTGAGCTCGTGCCATCCGCTCTGATCAAAGCACCGCGGCTTGCTGCTTCGCGCATCCATTTTGAGTGTAAGCTACATCAGATTGTAGAGCTGGGATCACCTACGACAAGTGACTTGATTCTGGGAGAAGTCATCCACGTGCAAGTGGCAGATGAATTGTACCAATCTGGCAGAATTGACGCCAAAGCATTCGCGCCTGTCAGCAGGCTGGCTGGGCATACGTACGCCGAGTTGGGCGAGCTGTTTGACCGCCCCCGCCCAGTATATACACCAGAGAACGATCAAAAATAAGCAGTGAATTCGTATCCAATGAGAAAAGACCGTTCCTTTATAGGGAGCGGTCTTTGCTTGTGTTTGCCCAGCCCTACTCCAGGCCCGGATAATGAGAAACTGCGTCTGGTCGGATCCAGCGATCGTATTCGCCAGAGGTGCTTGCGTTGACAGGTGGGCCATAGGGTGTGGCATTTGGCTCATGACCTAGGGGATGCACGACGTTTTGCTGATAGTAAAAATTGCGATCACTTTGAATGAATGATCGGTCTGCCTGATTGTCAGGAGTGCAGCCCCCGAGCAGACAGACAGCTACTATTATGAGCAGCGGCATCAGTAATCACCTCTTTGGTAGCGTAAACCTGAACCGGCTGTTTCATGCAGGCTTGACCAATATCCGTCCAGGGACGGAGGAGAAATCCCTCTACGGACCATTTTGCCGAAATCGCCCAAAGGGTATCCTGTAGATACAAGGAAAACGGATACTGTAGAGAGGACGGAATGCTATGATGGAAAGACGCTTATATCGCTCACAACAGGATAAAAAGCTATTTGGAGTCTGTGGTGGAATTGCTCACTTTCTCGGAATTGATTCTACATTAGTTCGGTTAGGAGTTGTCGTTTTAGCAGTAACGACAGGAATTCCGATTTTGATTTATATTCTTCTGGCGATGATTATGCCGAAGGAGCCGCGCTCCATTTTTGGCTCGGACGCCTATGACATGTACAATCCTCCCTATCACTCTGGAGCGAGGATGAACGATCTGGATTCTGAGATCGATCGTTTGGAAAAACGTGCACTGGTGCAGGAAGTATATCGCCTGCGAGAGGAATTGGGTAAATATAAAGGGATATAACAAAACGGTCACATCCACTTTTATGAAAAACGTCGAGACGTTTTTCACAGAAACAGGAGACTTTGGACCCTACGGGGACGAGTCTCCTGTTTGGGTAGAAAATGAAAATAAGGCATTTCGACTCAAAATGGTTGGTAACAATTGGAACAATCCGCATAACATGTAAGGTGGATAACGTACATAGGGAGGGAAAAGCAGTGTATCTTGGCGTTTTTGATTTACATCAGCGTTTAGAGCAGACCCGAAAAGTTTTGCGGGAAAAGCAGCATCTGAAAAAGCTGATTGAAGAAGATATTCAAGACCTGGAAAAAGACGTAAAAGATCTTGAAGCAATGACTGAAAAGAACAACTACGCAACAAGTATTCAGCGGTAACAGGAAGCAGAAAAGTGGCGGCTGCGCAAATGTGCAGAAAGGCCACTTTTTTATTTTGTGGAAGTAAAGCTGGACAAGCCATCGTAATCCTGATGGCCATTACGCTGCTCACTGCCAAGACTAAGTCCGTTACGAGCGGTGTTGAATCGGTCCATTCAGAGACAAGAAAAAAGCGGCCACTCACGAAGCAGCCGCTTTTCTCTCGATATATATTGTCGTTCGTCTTACGATTTCCAAATGTCTGCGACAATCTCGAAGGAGCGGATGCGATCCGCATGATGGTACATTTGCGTAGTGATCATCAGCTCGTCGGCTTGGGTCGCTTCCAGCAATTCCTCAAGTCCCTGCCCTACGGTGTCTGGGCTGCCGATGACCGAAGAGCGTAGCTGGGATTGCACCGAGATCTTTTCAAATTCGGACCATATTTCATCCATATTGTCTACTGGCGGCTGAATCGGCTGGAGGTTCCCGCGAACGATATTCAAAAAGGCCTGAAAATGAGAGGTCGCCAGGCGCTGTGCTTTTTCATCCGTATCCGCAGCCATCACGTTAACACCGACCATCGCGTACGGTTTGTCCAACATCTCGGAAGGGCGGAAGCAGTGACGATATGTTTGCAACGCAGTCTGCATGTAGTTGGGTGAAAAATGGCCGGCAAAAGCAAACGGCAGCCCGAGCAGGCCGGCGAGTCGTGCAGAAAAGTCGCTGGAGCCGAGCAGCCAGATCGGGATATTCAGCCCTTCGCCAGGAATTGCCCGTACACCTGTTGACGCACCTTCCGTTTGTGGTCGGAAATATTCGCGTAGCTCTTCCAGAAGCTCCGGGAAGTCCTCGCCGCCGATGCGCATATCACGACGCAGAGCACGAGCCGTACGCTGATCTGATCCTGGAGCACGGCCCAGACCGAGGTCGATCCGTCCGGGGTAAAGTGATTCAAGCGTACCAAACTGCTCCGCAATGACCAGCGGAGAATGATTCGGAAGCATGATTCCGCCGGAGCCGACGCGCAGCTTTGTTGTCCCTCCGGCGATATGACCGATAAGGACGGAAGTGGCAGAGCTGGCTACACTCGGCATCGAATGATGCTCAGCAAGCCAGTAGCGCAGGAAGCCCCATTTTTCAACGTGCAAAGCCAAATCAAGGCTGTTGCGAAAGGAATCTGCGGCTGTTCCTCCCTGTATGATAGGGGCAAGATCTAGAACAGACAAGGGAATATCGCGCAATGTCCGGGAATGATTTGTATCTGACATGAGTAAGTGACCCTCCTTTGACGATGAGCGGGACGTGTGTGCCAGGGCATCTGCACCCTGGAATGATGGTACTAAACGTACTTGCATGATACGTACCAGCCATTTTCATGTCAAGGCACCGATGTTCTGTGCAGCACATTGGCCGAAAAGAAAGAAGCCTTGTACCAGATTATGTACAGAGGCTTCTTTTTCTCTTGGTATCCCTATTGTTTGGTTAGAATGACTGGCCCATCCGCTGTAATGGCAATTGTATGCTCATACTGTGCGGACAGCTTTCCGTCACGAGTGCGGGCTGTCCAGCCATCTTCATCAATCGAGACATGATACGTCCCAATATTGAGCATCGGTTCAATCGTGATAACCATGCCTTCCTTCAGGCGTTGGCCGCGTCCGGCAGGTCCAAAGTGAGGTACAAAAGGCTCTTCGTGCATTTCCTGACCAATTCCGTGGCCTGTAAAGTCGCGAACAACCGAGTAGCCTTGGGCCTGAGCGTACGTCTGGATGGCATGGGAGATGTCTCCGATCCGGTTTCCGACGACGGCTTGCTCGATGCCAAGATATAGTGATTTTTCCGTAACTTCCAGCAGTTTTTTCGCTTCCGGGGAAACGGTCCCTACTTCATAAGACCAAGCTGAATCAGCGAGCCAGCCGTCTTTGCGAACTACCATATCAATCGTTACGATATCACCGTCACGCAGGGCCTCTTTTTTCGGAAAACCGTGGCAGATGACATCATTTACCGAGCCGCAAGTCGCATATGGGTACCCGTGGAAGCCTTTTTGCTCAGGGGTTGCACCGTGCTTCGCCAAAAACTGCTCAGCGAATTGATCAATGTCCCACGTCGAAATACCGGGACGGATCATGGACGCTATTTCGCGATGACACGCGGCAAGGATTTTGCCCGCTGCCCGCATCAGTTCAATCTCTTCAGGTGTTTTGAGGATAATCATTGACTCTCTCCTTGTCCTCGTTGTAAATTCTATGGCTCTCTTCAGTATATAGTGTAGACTTGTTTTCGGCTAATTGCCACAGTCAAAACAGCATGGTAGGATGAGGGAGAAATAATCAACCTGGGGGTAGGTAGCATGGACAAGTTTCAGGAACATCTGGCGAACTACCAGATACATGTAAAAGAGGACGTGGAAAAACGCGTTGCTTTTATTCGTGAACAAATTGATGGACCTGGGCTGGGCGGGGCAGTAGTCGGTATCTCTGGCGGCATTGATAGTGCAGTTACAGCGGCTTTATGTGTACGTGCCTTGGGACGCGATAGGGTAATCGGTGTATGGCTGCCAGCTTATTCCCTCGACGTTCATGCAGTGGACTCCCAGAAATTGGCTGATGCGATTGATCTGAATCTCGTGACGATTGATGTAGGTCCTGCGTACGATGCGCTCGTTCCTGTTATCGAAGGCGTACTGCCATTGGATGACAAAACAAAAGGAAATACCAAAGCACGTCTTCGCATGACGACCTTGTACGCCATTGCGAATCAAAAAGGATACCTCGTTGCAGATACTTGCAATCTTAGTGAAGTCCATGTCGGCTATATGACCAAGGGTGGCGACGGTCTGGCTGACTTTAATCCGGTTGCGAGCCTGACGAAGCATGAAATGAGAATCCTGGCAGCGGAGCTAGGTGTTCCCGATTCGATTATTACAAAGCCACCTTCTGCTGATTTGTGGGAAGGCCAAACAGATGAAGATGAAATGGGCTTCACCTACGAGGATCTCGATCGTTATTTAATTACTGGCGAGACACGACCAGAAGCAAAAGAGCGAATCGATTACTTGCACCGCATCTCGGAGCACAAACGCAACCTCATGCCAGGTATTTAGCATGGGGCAAACATACAAGCTGTTTACCAGCTATTTATGGCAAACGACGAGTACGGTCGTGTCAACAGAGGAGCGCATTTACCTGATTGATCCAGCGTATTTTCCGCAAGAGATCGATGGGATTGAAGGCTATGTGCAAAGCGTTCGGGAGGGGCGTGAGCTGGTTCTCGTGTTAACACATGGGGATTGGGATCATATTGCCGGCTACCCAAAGTTCCTGGATGCCAAGCTTATCGCACAAAAAGAAATCCTGGAGTCCGGACGGATGGAAAAGAAGCTGAACAAAGTGAAGCGATTCGACGGCTCGTATTATGTGGTTCGACCGTATGAGTTCGAGGTGCCTTCCTTTTATAAGCTTGTGGATGCAGCCGAGGATTGGCAGGAGGTGTATTTCATGCCTGTTCCAGGTCACACTCCGGATCAGCTGGCGACGCTTTTTCGGGACCAGAAGCTGCTCGTAGTTGGGGATATGCTCTCCAATTTGGAATTTCCGTTTATCGACGATAGTGCGGCCTATTTGGAAAGCCTCGAAAAAATCGAACGGCTAGTGAACGAGGGAAAGGTAGAAGAACTCATTCCCGGGCATGGAGTTCCAGTCAAAGGACGCGAAGACATTCTACATAGAATCAAGCGGGATCGACTGTACCTAAACGAAGCAAGAGCCATCATTTTCGAAGGTCTGGCGTCAGGAGCCGAGGAAAACGAGCTGGAGGAGCGGTTTGGGCAGATGACATACGATGACCAGCCGATCGACCCGTATCTGCTTTCGGCACATGAGCAAAACCGAAATCAACTGATGAAAGAAGCTGTTTCGCAGAAAGGTTGATTCTTGGGCAATTTTGTACGATAATAGAGGTTATGCATAGATCTCTCTAGAAAGAGGTGGAACAGATGTCGACGACTGAATTGATGCTGAAAACGAGTCTGGAAGGACGCGTGAAGCGTACCTTGCAAACGTACTTCCGTCGCCCCAACCTCGTGTTGGTGAGCGAGAGTCTGGGAGCGAACGGCCTGTCCCCAGAGCAAGTACAAGTTACGTTGGAGCTGTTGAATCAAGAGAGTACTGTTGCCGAAATCATGGAGCAACTGCGGGATAAAGGCTACTTCGCATAACTTTGTGAGCAGGAAAAAGACCGGTATGACAACGGATTTGTTGTCAACAACCGGTCTTTTTGTTTTGTCTCACGTAGTAGTGCGACCATGTGATAAAGAACGACACATCCTTTTCCGACGGTAGAACTGCAGTGCGGCAGAAACGAGGAAGTAACTAGAAAAAGCAACGATGAGCCCCATGACAGCACTGCCTGTGAAATACGCGAGTCCTTTTTCCTTCATCCAGATCAGCCATTTTTCCCAAGGCTCATTATTGTGGACGAGATGCTCCTGCAAAGGCTTGCCCGTGATCGCATATCCAAGATTGTAATTAATGACCATAAAAATAGGCAGGACGAGCTTGCCAATCACAAAAGCAATCAGGCTTGCGGGCAAACTGGCACGAAACAGCTTGACCAATGGGAACAGCAACAAAAATGCCAGCCCAAAGGTGGGAAGGGTAATAAATTCTACAAAAATCCCAACACTGAAGCCGCGAGCGACAAAGGATGGGGCCCCTTTCATGCGAATCAGCTTGTAGTATTCAAGTTTCAGCTTGCGATAAATTTTTGTCCACATGGTGTCTGTACCTCGTTTGTCACGTCTCAATTTTTTCATTATAACCAAATGGTGTTTTACTACTCAGCGAATTGCAGCGACAAATACAACGTAACGAAAACATGGATGATTCGTACTTGATTGTAGAATAGAAAATAGTTATCTGAGAAAGTGTTACCTAGGTAACCGTACACAGATGCTAGTTGGTTGTCAACTGAGCATGTGATTTGTGAATACTTATATATTTTGGCATAATGAAGAGGGCAGATTCGCTGGAAAAGTGGTGAAGGTTGTGACAGATGTAATGGCGACAATCGGTGATTCGATTTCGCAATACGGATACGGCGCTTTGTTTGGATTATTTTTTCTAGGGATACTGGGAATGCCACTGCCAGAGGAGACCTTGCTCGTATTCTCAGGCTTTCTTGTTTCGACAGGTAAGCTGAAGTATTGGCCAACCCTGCTTGTTTGCTTTCTTGGTTCAGTCTCCGCGATGACAGCTGCCTACTGGATCGGAAGAACGTTAGGCTTTGCTTTTCTGGAGCGGTATGGGAAACGCCTAGGCATGGGTTACACCCTTTATAAAAAAACGGAAGACTGGTTTAATCGAGTAGGCAAGTGGGCTTTGCCGATGGGATACTTTATCCCGGGTGTTCGGCAATTCACCGCCTATTTTGCCGGAATTACACGGCTACCTTTTCCTACCTTCATGATCTATACGTATTTGGGTGGATTATTTTGGAGTATTTTGTTTGTGACGCTTGGATGGCAACTAGGGGAGCGTTGGGAGGCTGTCTTTGATCTTATTTCCCGCAATCTCGCTATTTTCTTCATAGCCCTGCTGGTTATCATCGCTGGCGTGTCGTATATTCGCCGTAAAAGAAACATGAAAAAACGTATGCAGGAGGAATCGAAATGAACGAGGAAGACAGAAATCAAGACAAGCAAAACGAAAATTTACCTGCTGTCAGAAAGCCGGTTGAGCTGATTCCGGTTGAGCTGCCTGAGCCTCATCAGCGCTTCTACGACAAGCTGCGTGCAAAAATTGAAAGCTTTATCAAAGACAAGGGCGTCAACGAAACGGTCGCCAATTACATCCTGCTCGCCCCGGATTTGTTCGTCCTGCTTGCACGTTTGATCATGGACAAGCGGGTAGGCGGCACATCCAAAGCCATCGCTGGTGCCGCAGTTGCTTACTTTATTGCACCGATTGACTTTATCCCTGAGGCGCTCGTTGGCGGCTTAGGTCTTTTGGATGACGTTGTTCTTTCGGTGTATGCACTCCGTAGAATTCTCGTTGACGTAGATGAAGTTATTGTACGGGAGCATTGGAATGGCGAAGACGATTTGCTTGCGGTAATTACCAGAGTGATCAAAGCAGCTGACGATCTGGTTGGCAAAAAAATCGTGAAGAAGCTGGAAGAGATCGTGTTTCGAAAAAAATAAGGCGTAGGATGGGACGAGTCGATGAAATATCTCGCGGATTATCAAGAAGGAGAGCGTGTTGTCGCGTTTTGCCTGGTAAAAAACAAGGAAGCTGGTGTCGCAAGCAATCAAAGTGAGTATCTCAATCTGGAGCTGGGAGATCGCTCTGGTACACTCATGGCCAAGGTGTGGGATGTAAGTGCGGAAATGAAAGAAGCCATTGCAGTGAAGTCAGTTGTAAAAATTGATGCTGCGGTTCAAATGTACCGGGGGAAAAAGCAACTGGTCATTCAACGAATCAGGCCAGCCTCGGCTTCGGATGAGGTTCTGATGGAATCACTTATTCCGGTCTCGCCTGTACCTGTTGATGAACTATGGGACAAGCTGGAACAGAAGATTCACGGCTTGCAAAGCGGTACGCTAAAAGCAATTATCAACGAAGCGCTAGCAGATGGTGAGATTCGCGAGAGAATCCGTCATTACCCTGCCGGAGTTCGGATGCATCATAACTACTATCACGGCTTATTGGAGCACATCGTTTCCTTGCTCACTGCTGCAGAAAGACTGCTTCCGCTCTATCCGCAAGTGGACAGAGATGTTCTCTATGCTACCTGCATCATGCATGATATCGGCAAGCTGTACGAGCTGTCTGATCCAGTAGCTCCTGATTATACAACACCGGGTCAATTAATCGGTCACCTGGTTATGGGAGTAGAGATGGTAAGCAGTATTTGCCGCAAGCTGGATATTCCTTTGGGTGATGCTGAGGTTCTGCATCTGAAGCATTGCATATTAAGCCACCACGGTGAAGTTGAAAATGGCTGGGGCAGCGCAGTTTCGGGCAAGACACCAACTGCTGTCCTGTTCCATTATCTTGATCAAATTGACAGTAAAATGAATGCCTTGGGTCAAACGCTCGCAGACATGGGCGAAGAGGATGAATGGGCATATGCTGGTGTATTGAAAAGAAAGGTTTGGCGTGGATATTAAGTCAAGGCTGCTGCACAATGTGTAGCAGCCTTCATTTTTGTATGAGTAATGATGAAAAACAGTAACGTTTTTCACTTCCTATACGTCATCGGAGTGATGGATATATTGGGAGGGAAATGAAGTGAAGGCACGAAGCAAAGAGGCAGCACTTTTGCTGATAGCAAGTGTTTTGACAGTAGCAGGAACGGATGTGAAGCCAATCATTGTTCACGCTTACGTAGAGAAATCGAGCGAGGATACAGTTGAATTGCCACCAGACGTGATCGAAACACTGGAAGAGCTGCAAGAAAATTATTTGCCAGCCATTCAAGACTTGCATGTCAATTATTTTGGGAATCGAAGCGACTCCTATATCCTGAACCTATCTGACCAGAAAAGTGCTATCAAAGCAGGGGCTTCCTTGAATCTCGTCATCGATTCTGGTCACAATATTTCCTCCCTAATCTATACAGACCCACACAGAGACAGCAGGAAAAAGCCGGAAAAACAAAAAAACTACAAAATTGCAGTCGATTTTCTCCATAAAAATATGTGGGAAGATTATGTTGTCGCTACCCAACCGATGTTATCCAGCAATCGCGGATCAACGCGTGACAATCTTCTGGTCGTACCTTTATATCCTAGACTACATGAAGTACGTGTATGGAAAGAAGTAGGACAAGTCATGGTTGATGCCGAGGGGCAGATCGTGCTTTATCGCAAGAACGAAGAAAAATTGCCTCTAGAAACAGAGGTTGTGAATCCGAAGCAAGCGATTTCGAAAGACAAGGCAGAAAAGGTCTTTGGAGATGAGCTGACGCTGGAGCTTGCTTATGATACCAAAAGCGGCAAGCTTGTTTATGCACCGAAAAACGTACCGATCATTGACGCGCTGACAGGGGAGGCTGTCCCATCTGTTACTATAGAGAGCAGAAAGACGTTGAGTCTCAAAGGAACAGCGGACAGCTCCAGCTGGAGGGACCAAAAGAAGCTGGAGAAGCTGCTCGTGGATGATTTTCAGCTCGCTATCCCCACATTGAACTATAAGCATGTGAACGAGACGAGCAAGGATAGGACCACGGATCTTTACCAATGGCTGAATCCGGTTTACGAAAGTGCAACGGTTGCTGTAGACCGCCAAAGCGGGCAGCTTATCGAGCTGAAGCTGGAGGGAGCAACAAGGGACGGTAACGATAAAAAGTGGACCGAAGCTGAAGCGGAGAAGCTCGCTGTTCAATTTGTGGAAAAGTATATATTGTCCACGGAAAAATCATTTGTAGTGAAAGCCTCAAGACTGGTAGACAATTTGCCGGGCTGGGTAGATCAAAATCACGTCCAGCGGATATTCAGCTATCAGTTTTATCCGCATGTGAACGGTATCACGACGAAGGAGCCATTGTACACTGTTGATGTGGATGCCAAAAAAGGGAAGGTAGCTATGGCTAAGGTAGCGGAACTATCCAGCCTGCCAGCAAGTCTTGCGCAGGGCAAGCTGGTTGACATGGAAACGGCCAAAAAGGCTTTTCTAAAGCAGTCGAATGTTTCACTGGCGTACTGGTATCCACAAGCTAATACACAGACAGCCAAGCTGCCACAGCTAGTATATGCCCCCACGCTAGAGATGCTATCGACACAAATCAATGCTGCAACTAGCGAAAAAGAAGAAAGCTGGCTTGAATGGATTGAATAAGATTGCTCCCGGCCAAAGACAATTCTTTGCCGGGATTTGATTTTTTAACGTAAAAGAATGTACAAGCGATCCGCAGTACCTCCATCCATTGGTATCGATTGAGGTTTCTTATTATCGAAATTGATAAACACTTTCTGTCTAGTAGGATTTTTTTGCTTTTTGTAGAATATCTCTTTGATTCCCATTTGATTTGGCAAACAATGCCGATCACGAGAAGGAGAAAGTGCATGAAACGGCCAACCTATACCCTACCAAGTATTGTCAAGAAGGTATTCCGGTCTGGTGAGCGCTCCCTCCCCCGGACGGAGATATGCTCCCGGATGGAAGCGAATGAGCTGAATGCTTTTTTGGATCTGGACAGCACGGCACTCTTAGAGAAAGTGCTGCAGATGGATCAGTCACCAGTGCGGGTTGCCAGTTCTGAAGCAATTGTGGAACTAACTTATCAGCCACATCAATTGTATGATCTGGCGTACCGTTTTTTGCGGGATACTGGGGCACCAAAAAAGCTTGAGCAGATCGTTGCCGAGCTGCGCAGACAAACCCAGTTTGGCTGGAATCAAATTTTGCGCATGCTGCAATTGGAAAAGGACACCCGCTTTGTCCAGTATCAGGGAGATATTCGCTGGTTTCTGGCTGAGTGGACACTGGGAAATGACCAGGTCTATGAGTTTTGCCGTAAAAATGGTATCACTCAAGTGACATCCCGCTCCTTGATTCACTTTCTGGAGCAAGAAGTAGGGATCGCTGGAGACGCGGCTTTTTTACCAGTCCTTGATGATCGCTTCCGGATCGATGGTGAGATTTTGTACATCATCGCTCGTAGTGAAGATGACATTGAACAGCAAATCGAGGAGCAAATGGACGAGCCAGCGGCAGCAGAAGTTGCCGTGACAGCTGAAGCCATTGATTCTGAAACGATAGCGAATACCGAGTCTATGTTAGAGGTAGCTGTATCCGAATCCGCTCAACCAGTTTTGCATGAAGAACAAAAAGAACAGATGAAACCGTTAATTACCAAGGAGGAAATAACAATGAGTAACGCAATTAACCAACAAGTCCTTGAGGAAGTACAACAGCTTTTGCAAGAGGCAATCAGTCGCTTGGAGACTCGCCAGCAAGATATGTCCCAAGAAGTTGTTGCTCACTTTCAACAAAGTAACATGCAAGCTATAGAAGTGTTGATGAAAGAGAAACATAAGCATGAGCAGATTGTACTTGGTATTCAACAAGTGCTGGCTACTAGTGAACAACAATGAGTAAACTTGGGGCTACGATCCGGTTGGAGCAAAGATTTGTCTTCTTGCGCGAAGTAATCGCGGGCTATCGGATTCGCCTTCAAGAAATGGAGCAGGAAGTGGTGGAGCTTTTCACCGCAAACCAGCTCTCTGCTATTTCAGCTTGCATGGGCGAGAAGCAGCGCATCGTCCGCTTGATGAACCGTTTGGAGCAATTTATTGCCCAATGGGAAGACAATGGTGATGTGGGTATCGCACACGATCCAAAACGAGAACACTTGAACACATGACGAAAAATGCGGTAAAATAGGGGGATTGTGTAGGATTCCCCGCGCATGCCGCGTGGGATGGAAAGGAGACCCAAACCCTCTATGTCAGTAGGAAGAAACGAACTTTGCCCCTGCGGGAGCGGGAAAAAATACAAAAAATGCTGTGGGGTCGTTACGCCGATAACGGAATTGCGTAGCCGTCACGAGCAAAAATTACAAAAAGAATACGCTGGCTGGGTGGAAAGATTGAACCATTTTGTTGGTGGGAATGTGACCAGTGAAGTGATTTCAGAAGCTCGCAAGCGTTTTGCAGACGAGATCGGTCTTTCCGAAGAAAGTGTGATGCAACCTGAGTGGGCAGCACATTTCTTCAACTGGTGCGTGCTTGATGTAAAAACAGGTGGCAGCACGCTGCTTGAGAACTATGTCAAGCAGCATGGACGTCGGATGGAGCCAGATCTGCGCCATGCCTTCGCCCAGTTGCATCTAAATGTATATGAAATCGTCGAAGTGGAACGTGATGTCCTGACGATTCAACAGCCCATTACCCAAGAAAAGCACTACTTGCTGCGCTCCAACAATTTGAATGTACAGATCGGACAATTTATTGTGGGACGCCTCTTGAATTTGGGACTGCGCAATATGCTGTTTTCAGGAAGCATCATCTTGCAGCCGCATGTAAAAGCACAGCTCATGGAATGGTTGAAAGAGCATCCCGAAGTGGTGGAAGCTGCTGACGATACAAGCAAACGTGTGTATACGACCGACCTGTATCGCTTCATTGTTCAGTTTGGTGAAACACAAGACCAGTCGCAGGGAGCAAAGGAAGATGCATTGCTTCGTCGCACCTATGCGTTGCCAAAGCGCGATCCGTTCCGTAAGAAGATCGAGGCAAACAGAGCGTTTGAACTGAAAAAACGCGATGGTGCTCGTGAAATTTGGGTATACGCGACACGGAAAGAAGAGCATCTGTTCCCTATGCTGAAAAATGCTTTGCTTGAATTGTATGAAGTACAGGCAGAAGTGCTTGTACAGGAAGACAAGCTCATGCTGGAAGGATATGCTTCTCAGCTGGATGAAGTAGCTCGATTGCTTGAACTGGTTGCATATGAAAACGAGGAAGAAATTCGTGTGTTGACGTCTACAGGCTCCAAGCTCTCGAAGGGCACTCTGTTCATTACCAGTCAGCCAATGCTGCCACCAAAGGTACTGCAATGGGCAGTTCAAACTTATTTCGCTGAAAAATGGCTGGTAACACCGCATGAGCTGCTGGATGATCTGGCGCCTGTTCTAGTCGCAGCGACAGACAATGAGGAGATGCGTGGCAAGCTCCAGGCACTGATGGATCAGATGGAGCAGGATAGCAAAGTGGGTCAAGGCTTGGCGCGATTCATTCGTATGGACATGCTCAGACCACGTCTTGCTTTATCAAATGAAAGCATTCACGTAAACAATCTGTTGAGCCGACCACTCATCGAAGGTCTCCCAGAGAGCGTGTATACCGTACATCCAGAGCGACTGGCTGACATCAATCGCTTCGTTCAAGAGATGACTGATGGCAAGTCGGAAGCAACTGTCAAAAAATACGACGAAGTGATGAATAACTTCCGTACTTTTGTCAGAGGGGCTTTTGGGCCTGCTTTTACATGGAATCAGCTGCGTCGTGAGGATGTGGCGTACTTCCTCATTCACGACATTTATACTCGTGCGGATGCTACGACCAAAACGTTGGCAACCAATCTGCTGTCTGTACTCACAGCATTCTTCAAATGGCTTGACAAGCAAGGAGACACGTCCTTGTACGCAGCACTGCAACCATTGTTTACAGAGCTCAAAGAGACTTTGCCAGAAACGTATCGACTGCGGGGAGTTCTGGAAAAAGAAGCGAATCAAAATCTCCTCCAAACGTCTGCTGGAATCGCGGAAATCGTGGATGAACCACTGATTCTGCAAGATCAGACTGCGAATGGCTGGGTGGCGCTTCGTCCAAATGGGGAAAAGATCAACCTCGTAATCGAGGTGGAGCAGGGACAGTTGCTCGCATCTGATTGGATCATTTCCGGTCTGTTTGGCAAAGGGGAGGATGGCAAATGGCGCCTGTTCGGTACGCCAGAGCTGTATCCACCTGTAGTAGCCCTGTTGTTAGGTGCACCAACTAGTGTACTCGTATAATAGAACAAAAGAACCCGAGGAAGCCTAGCTTTCCTCGGGTTCTTTGCAGTTATAAAAGGCAGTTAGGATTGGTTCCAGGCACGGACAGTCGCATCATTTGGTAACAAGAAGCCCAACATGCCGATTAAAGGCAGCCAGGAGCAAAGTGTAATGACAAAAGAAAGGCTATACGTATCGGCGAGTGATCCAAAAACGAGAGCACCCATGCCGCCCATCCCAAAGGCTAGGCCGATAATGAGACCAGATACTGTGCCAATTCGTCCGGGAAGAAGCTCTTGGGCATATACGACAGTTACGGAAAAGCTGGACAGCATAATCAACCCACTCAAAAAGAGCAGAGGAAATGTCCAAAATCCTGAAACGTACGGAGTCAGGAGTGTTAACGGAAGCGAGCCCAAGGTAGAGAGGATGAGCAAATTTCGTTTCCCGAAGCGATCAGAGAGTGGTCCGCCCAAAAAGGTTCCGATAGCCCCTGCCAAAAGGAAGCCAAAGACGACCAGCTGTGCGTTCGCATACTCCATGTCCTTGATATACATCAAATAAAACTGATAAAAGCTCTGATACCCGGCGTTCATCCAGGACCTGACACTGACGATTAGTACCAAAAGCCCGATAGCAAGTAATCGTTTGTCACGATGTCCATAGGCTACAGCGGTTGCAGCTGCTTTTTTCAAACGTTGTTGACCCCGAAACCAGAGAGCCACATATAAAAGTACCGAGCTGGCAACGAGTGCTGGCAATAAGAACCACATAGCTCCCGTCTGTCCCAGGTTGGCGAAAACAAGAATTGTCATTAAAGGAGCGAGGGCCTGACCAGCGTTACCTCCTACCTGAAAAATGGACTGTCCTAACCCGCGCCGTGGACCGGATGCCAGATGCGCAAAGCGTGATGCTTCGGGATGGAAGACTGCCGACCCGATCCCTACGCAGGCGACAGATAAGAGAACGACATAATAGTTCCCGGCAAAAGCAAGTGCTAGCATTCCAAGTCCAGAGACGATAAGGGCGATAGGGGGAAGCAGTGGTCGTGATTTTCGATCTGAGAAGTAGCCGACGATCGGCTGAAGGACAGATGAGGTAAGATTCATGACTAATAAGATCATGCCGACCTGCGTAAAGCTCAGTAACAGGTTTTTTTCTACAATGGGGAGCAGGGCAGGGATGACTGCCTGTAGACTGTCGTTCAGCAAATGGGCAATGCTGATCGCAAACAGCATGCGATAGACAGTAGGCGCTGCACTCCCCGAAGGTGTTGCTTGAATCGGTGTAGCCGAAGCGCTCATATTGGTTTCATCTCCGTCTTTTTTCGTCAAAACGGCTCTTCATCCTCCAATGAACTTTTTCACTGGATCAGAGCAACCGTCTTGTTTTTCCACTGTAGCACGGAAAGCCCTAGGCGTCATTACTGTATTAGTGAAATATGGATGTAGGGAATAACGGACAAGAGATAGCTGATCAAGGAAGTTTTTGCACAGGTAGGTAAACGGGCAATGATTGTCGAAAAAGAGAGGATAATCATTCGCTAAATGATGAGTACTAGGCGAAGAGGGGTGCTGTAATGCTGGAAGGGATGTCAGAATATTGGCTATGCGTAGGTGGAGCCAATGTGGATGTGCAGGGAGTCACTATTGCCAGATTGTTGCCTGGAACGAGTAATCCTGGTCATGTCCAGCAAGCGGCAGGCGGAGTAGCACGAAATGTAGCAGAAAATTTGGGCTGGCTGGGCCAGGAGGTGCAACTATTTGCTCTGCTAGGAGAGGATGCAGACGGCGAATGGCTACGACATATTACCGCGAAAAGTGGCGTAGCTACTCATGGCATGTTTCTTATTCCGGGCAAATCAACGGGGCGGTATTTGGCGATTCGCGATCTGGACGGCGATTTGTACGCTGCTGTTGCCGATATGGATGTGAATGAAGCTTGGACAGATGCTTTGGTTCAAAGCGGATTGCAACGCTTGCCGCAAGCAGCCGGATTGTTTATGGATGCGAATCTTCCGCAAATGGTGATGCAAACATTTCTTCAGGAAGCAAAGCGTCTCGGGAAAAAGGTTATTGTTGATCCCGTCTCGGTTAAAAAGGCAGAGAAATGGCGAGGTATGCTGAATGGAGTTCATTTGCTCATTTCCAGCATTGATGAAATCGAGCAATTGAGCGGACAATCGCTGTACTCCTTTTATGACGTGGAGCGTTGCGCTCGCAAGCTCGTAGAAGAAGGAATCGGTAACGTTATGGTTATATGTGGAGATGCCGGATTATGCCTTTGTGATCAAAACGGCTCATCGTGGCTGCCTGCTCCTCCCAATCCGATTAGAGAGGCAGCAGGAGATGCGTTTGCTGCCGGAGTAATTTATGCTCAAAATAAAGCTGCGTCCCTTTCCGAGCAGGCCGCATACGGGATTGCCCTAGCAGAGCTATCCGCCCAGCAAACGGGCATGTATGACATCGATCATTTGGTGAACCGAAAAGATTTCTTTGCCTCTACCCAAAAGCAGTGATCGGGAGCTGGGATGAGATTACATACATTGACGCACACTACTCGGTAGTCTTGTACGAGGAGGAGTGTACCATGGAGAAGAAATCTAACGATGTAAACGGCAAACAGGAAAGCCACGTTCGCCAAGGGGGCGATTCTCATCGCTCGAAAAACAAGAAGGCGGAGGGTCCTGTGCAAGGCTTCAGCCAGGCGCCTCGCGGGTTGCAGTAAATCCGAATAGTACCCGTTTAAAAGTTTCCCCTATCGACAAAAAGATGGGGGATTTTTAATTGATGGGAACATTTTTCTACAAATGAAGACAATGGTATGGTACAATACCTGAATCAGACTATTACCAACAGAAGAAAATATTAGTGCATCCAGCCATGTGGCACTGTTTTGTATTGTGCCCTATTTTCTTTTGTAAAAAAACCTCATTTGAGGTCTGCTCCTGACAAGAGCAGCCGCCATTGGTGGAAAAATTGACGCGTATCGGATCGTTTTTTGAAAGAATGTGGCATCCAAGTGTAACAACTAAACATTCTGATACGTCTTAAAAAGCGTGCGCGAACAAGGAGACTGATACATATGCCAGAAACTGTTGCAAAAACACGCGCTTCTGCCCCCCGAAAAAAGCAACCGACACGTAATCGAAAAGTACGTCGATTTTTGTTTTTCTTTAGCTTGATAGCCCTGTTGTTGGTTGGCGGTGTGGCTGGAGCAATTTATTGGAAAATTGAAGACACTCTGAATGAAGTAACGAATCCAACGAACAATGGATTTACATCCACTGTTTCTCAAAATGTCGATCCGGTTTATCACTCTGACAAGCCAATGTCTTTTATCGTTCTTGGCTCTGACAGCCGTCCGGAGACAGGCTCGATGAACACAGATGTGATGATTGTGGCAGTTGCGAATCCAAAAACCAAGAAAGTGACGATGGTGTCGATCCCGCGTGATACAAGGGTGAAAATTCCAGGCTATCGCGATTATCACAAGATTAACTCCGTTTATGCAAACGGAGAGGCAGAACGCCGTCAGGCAGAACGTAACAACAAGGTTCCGACTGAGGACGGAATTTCCTTAACGAAAAAAACAATTAATGAAATTTTGGGTATTCCGATCGAGCATTATGTTGCCATCGATTTTGACGGCTTCAAAGCAGTGGTTGATGAGCTCGGCGGTGTTGAGGTAAACGTAGATCGCAAGCTGGTCTATGATGATCCGACTGACAATACACACATTAATCTGAGTCCTGGCTTGCAAAAGCTGAATGGGGAGCAAGCATTGGGCTATGTTCGACATCGTCATGACAATCGCGGTACTAAATACTACTCCAGCGATTTTGATCGCAACAGACGTCAACAAGAGGTGATTAAAGCCATTGTGGACAAGGTCGCTTCTGTTGAGGGATTGACCAAGGTATTTAACATCATGGATGTAGGTGCGAAGAATATACATACAGACCTGTCTAAAGATCAAATCAAAGGATTGGCATTTGACTTCAAAGGCTTTAATGCCTCAACTGTCTCTGCACTGGACAATGGCGCCTACTGGCAGGGAGGATATACGTATCTTGAGAAAGAGAAGCTCGAAGAAATACGTAGCTCTCTACAAGCGGAGATGGGAGTAAGCGGCTCTGTAGTTGCTCAGATTAACAACTCTCCCGTTCTCGGCTCTGGTGAAGCAGCGGTAGCAGCATCGAGCAGCAATGCATCGAAGAAAAAGAAAACGACTGAGACTGCGGCTCCACCACCAAAGAAAAAGACTCCGGAAGAAGAGGAAGCTGAGGCGACACCACCTGCAGATGCTGGGGACCCTCAGGATTCCCTTGACCAGGTAGCACCGCCGGCAGATATTGTGAGCCCAGAGCAGTCGGGACAATCAGGACAGACTCCTCAGAAGGAGCAAAATCAACCGACGACAACAGTCCCACCTGCAACCAATGGCATTGTAGCTCCACCGCCTGATATTATGCAGCCTTCAGGACAGGAAGCAGGTTCTGTTACACCGCCAGGTATCTAAAGCATTTTCCAATGAATAATCATACGCATGCAAAGCACCCGTTCAAGTAGAGCGGGTGCTTTTTTTACTATTATGCGGCCACATCTACTCTCTGAATTCGAGAGAGGTTTTCTTATTAGTATAAAATACTCACTTTTCAAAATGTTTTTTTATAAAATAACGTGAGGAGAGGTTTAGAAAACACCAAAAGCATGGTACAATAATAATATGCTGATAAGACAGAGTAATCAGATAATTAAATGTATGACTGGAGGGATTTGGATGACTATTTTCTTGGTGAATCTGTTTCTGGTGATTGCTTTCGTGTACCTGATCAGCCGCCAACAAAATGAAGAATTGGTGTACGATGAAGATTTTTTCCTCCAGAACCCCTCAGCCTTGGAAGAATATCAGCAAATGCCGATTGATTTCCAACACGCCTTTTTCCGCAAGCATAAAGAGTGGATCAAGGAAAAATATATGCGCGGAGAGAGCTACATCCTGGGCTACTGTCCCAACAAGGAAGTGCGTCGCGCCTGGTTATCTGAATTCATGAATCAAAAAAATATCAACAACAATCCAACCCCTTCGTCTTGAAGGGGTTTTTCATAATATTTTTGGGTGCATTTTCGATCCCATCTAACTCGTGATATACTTGCTTGCAAAAGGTCAACTAGAAGCAGGAGGAGTAACCGCGGTGTTGCAATTCATGGTGGAAAAACTAGGTGAGCATTTATCTGCTCATGGAATGATAACAGATATTGTTTTACGCTCAGACCGTTCGCTGGTAGCAGAAGAGGAACTGCAGGAGGTCATCATCTCCTTTGCGGCCTCAGAAGAAGAGCATGTTCCGGTGGCATCCATCCATCTTTTTTCCTTGCCAGATCAAGCAAGCTGTGAAGTGGAGGTAGAGGTGTCATACCCTGGAGTGCTGGGGAGCAATCAAAATGACCAGAGCGAACAATTGTGGGAACGAGCTCGAGTGATGATACCAGAAATTTCGTTAACGGAAAAGCGTCGCTATCTCGAACCAGGGAAAATGGCAGAAGCTGTGATGATACTCGGCTACCATTTTGTTGTGGAGCAACCGATTACAGAAGACGAGGAGCTGCAGCTTGAGAACGTACTGGAGCGATTCTCGTCAGATTTGGGAAAGCTGGTTAGCTTGTCGAAATAAGCAGAGGATCAGCGGACATAGGAGAGGGAAGCAAGCTGTTGGCTGGAGAGATAGCTTTGCGTACCAATCAAAAGAAGCTCGGGAAGATTCTCGGGCTTTTTTGCATGTTGTGAGGCAGTGCCAGGAAGGATTTCAAAACATGCACAGCGAATCACAGTAGAATAATGAATGAGCATTCACTCGTAACGAGAGGGGGGTTCGTTGTGGGATTGAAAAAAGTGTTTGAGCCTATTCAGATCGGTACGCTGACCTTGCCAAACCGAATCATGATGGGTTCCATGCATGTGGGATTTGAAAAGCTTGAGGATGGTGTGAACCGACTGGCCACCTTTTATGCCGAGCGTGCCAGAGGAGAAGCAGGCTTGATTGTAACAGGGGGGGCTGCTGTCCTGCCCGAAGGCGGTATGGGGGAGCCGTACTGTAACGTATTTCGGGATGAGGATATTGAACCGCTGCGACTCATCACTACCCAAGTACATGAAGCCAAAGGTCGAATCGCTTTGCAGTTGTTTCATGCTGGCAGGTACGCACACAAGGAGCAAACGGGCTGTGATCCGGTAGCACCATCACCGCTGCAGGCACCGATTAATCGAACAAAGCCACGTGAGCTGAGTGCGGATGAAATTGAGCAAACGATCCAAGCCTTTGCAGAAGGAGCCGTTCGCGCGAAAAAAGCAGGCTTTGATGCGGTTGAAATTATGGGCTCAGAAGGATATTTGATTAATCAATTTTTATCGCCTGTCACGAATATACGGCAGGATGAGTGGGGCGGTGACTTTTCACGGCGAGCCCGATTTGGTGTGGAGGTAGCAAGACGCGTACGCCAAGCGGTAGGACCCGATTATCCGATTATTTTCCGCATGTCGGGCATCGACTTGATTCCAGATAGCACAACGATGGAGGAGACCTTGCTATTTGCTGGTATGCTGGAGCAAGCCGGGATGGATGCGCTGAATATCGGCATCGGCTGGCATGAATCACGGGTACCAACCATTTCGATGATGGTCCCGCGGGGCGCCTATGTCTGGGTAGCACAGCATGTCAAGGAGGCAGTGAGCATACCTGTGATCGCGAGCAACCGGATAAACGATTTGCGTCAGGCGGAGACTATTCTTTTAGACGGACGCAGTGACTTGGTTTCGATGGCTCGTCCGTTTCTGGCTGATCCACAAATTGTGCGTAAAAGCCGAGAGACTCGGTATGATGAGGTAAACACATGCATTGCCTGTAACCAGGCCTGCCTCGATCATATTTTTGACAACAAAGTAGCCTCCTGTTTGGTCAATCCTCTCGTAGGCAGAGAGCAGGAATGGGCTCTCATTCCTGCAGCCTCACGAAAAAAGGTGGCGGTTGTAGGAGCAGGACCGGCTGGGCTAGAAGCGGCAAGAGTGCTGGCGGAGCGCGGTCATCAGGTCGTAGTCATGGAGAAGAGTCAGCAGATCGGTGGGCAGCTGAATTATGCTCGCCAAGTACCAGGCAAGGAAGAATTCAATGAAACACTCCGCTATTACAAAGCACAGCTGAGCAGGCTCGGTGTAGAAATCAGGCTTGGATGTATGGCGAGAGCAGATGCACTGGAGGCTGAAGGCTTTGAAGAGGTCGTCGTCGCAACAGGCGTGATCCCGCGGCGGCCTGGGATTCCAGGTGTAGATCTGGCCCATGTAGTCAGCTACGACCAGGTTTTTGAAGGGCAAGTGAAGGTAGGACGCACGGTTGCGATTGTAGGGGCTGGGGGCATCGCCTGTGATTTGTCCCATCTGCTGCTGCAAGATGAAGTAATTTCGCCAAAGGTTGCTGATTACTTGCGGGAATATCAGATCCTTTCCGAAACAGGGATTAAGCAGTTGAAACCAAGAAAACGGAAAATCTATATGCTTCGGCGTGGCAAACATGTGGGAACCGGGCTTGGAAAGACGACGCGTTGGGCGGTGCTCGCCAGTCTGGGACGGCATGGGGTCGAAATGATTACGCAAATGACATACAAAAAAATTACGCCTGATGGAGTGCTGATTAGCCATCAAGATGAGGAGCAGTTGATCTCTGTGGAGACGGTCATTGTTGCAGCAGGTGCCACTTCGAATGACACACTGTTTCATGCCCTGCAAGGCCGGTTGTCAGTGCACGTTATTGGCGGCGCGAGAGAAGCGGGAGAGCTGGATGCCAAAAGGGCCATTCTGGACGGCTCCACGGTAGGCAGAATCATTTAATGATAAATATGTTTTTCTATTCCGAAAATAAAGAGTGTGGTGTATGATGATTGGAGTGTGTCGTCTTTTCAGAACTTTTGTCGAAAGACTTTTCATCGTGTGCATCTTCTTGCAAAATGGTATCATACTGTTCAAAATCATTTGATTGGGGGCTCTCGCCTTGATGAATCATAATGGCATACTTTTGGGGAAACGTTACTTTCTGTACTCTACAGCTCCGATAATAGAGGTGGAAGGATGGACGTTTACGGTTGCCCCAGGTTTTAAGGTGATTGCAGGCGGCAGCGCTAACCCACTCCAAACATTAATCAGCGTTTATTGTGAAAATGAAAAAGTAGCCCAACTCGTGCTTCATCATAGACGCAGTGATTCGGATGTCACTGTACAGGCCGTTTCCAGTGATTTACTGCTGGAAATTGCTCCAGCGACACGAACCGTAAGTGTGGCAGAGAAGCAATAAGGCACCCGGCTGGGTGCTTTTCACTTTTTCATTCCTTATACGAATCGATTGCTACGCTAGGGGGCAGAAATCATGAAACTGAACGAGTGGAAAGCAGGAGAGTTTGAACTAACCTGGTTGAAGGGCGGGCTCACTCAGCTGGACGGTGGGGCCATGTTCGGGGTTGTACCGAAGCCGCTATGGAGCAAGCGATATCCATCGAATGAGCAGAACCAAGTTCCGCTTAGGGCTGATCCGATTCTAGTCGAAGCGCATGGCAAACGGATTTTAATTGAATCTGGCATGGGGAATGATCGATTAACGGACAAGCAGAAGCGCAATTTCGGTCTGGTCGAGGAATCGCAGCTAGTTGAATCGCTAGCGAGTAAGGGCCTGACACCAGAGGATATCGACATCGTCATCATGACCCATATGCATTATGATCATGCGAACGGGCTCGTATCGTGGAAAGACGGTCAGCTTGTATCTACGTTTTCCAAAGCAGTTATTTACGTGCAGGAGCTTGAATGGGCCGAAATGAGAGAGCCGAATATCCGTTCCCGCAATACATACTGGGAGGAAAACTGGCGCCCGATTGAGCACCAGGTACAGACCTATGCGGAGAGCTTGGAGGTTTTGCCAGGTATCTCTCTCCACCATACGGGCGGACATAGTCATGGACATGCTATCGTGAGGATGGAGAGTGACGGTCAGCTCATTCTACATATGGCCGATATTATGCCGACTCACGCGCATCAAAATTCCCTATGGGTCATGGCTTACGATGATTACCCGATGACCTCCATTTTTGCTAAGGAAGAATGGATCAAGAGAGGGATTAGCCAAGGAGCATGGTTTACGTTTTACCATGATGCACTGTATCGGATTGTGAAATGGAATGAAGCTGGAGAGCTTGTCGAGCATATTGAGGTGGAGCAGTAAAACCGGGGTTAGTCCTGATAAACGCATCAATGTAACAATATTTGACAATTTACTGGAAGGGCTCGTATAGTTAGGAGGAAAAAACATAGAGGATTGAGGGAAAATCGTTGGGGAAAATGTTCTTGTTCTCGATTTTGTGGTGGCTGACAGGAAATCCTTTTGTCGCCCTGCTCATTATTTTATTGCTTCTATACTTTCTGGATCTACGCTTTGTCCGCTTGCTCCCTGACGTAACCAAGCCTTACCGGAGATGGAGACGTTTATCCACTTTAAAAAATCAGCTGCGTCTCAATCCGCATGACACCCCTGCCAAACTGGAAGCTGCCCGCCTGCTTATGGAGAAACGGCAATTCAGTGAGGCATTGACCTATCTGGAGGAAATTTCTTCATTGATGCAGGATTCTCCCGAATATTTGAGCGACAAGGGCAGCTGTCTCCTGAAGCTAGGCCGCACAGAAGAGGGCTTACAACTAATTGAGCAAGCATTGGGGGCGAATCCGCGAGTCAAATATGGTGAACCTTATTTACTCGTAGCTGAGGCATATGCGAAACAGCAGCAGATGGAAAAAGCCATTGCGAGTCTAGAAGAGCTGGCGAGGATGAACATGTCGTCATGCGAGGTGTACTATAAACAAGGCGAGCTGTATAACGAATTGCAGCAAAAGGAGAAGGCGAAGCGATCTTACCTGGAAGCGGTTGAAGTATATCGAGGATTGCCTTCCTACAAACGCCGCACGGAAAGACGCTGGGCGCTTCTGGCGTGGTTGAAAAAATGACGCATTGTAAATCGAGTCGGGGAGTCAATCATAAAAAACAGCAAGGCTGACCACGGGGCCAACCTTGCTGTTTTTTGTCCATTCGTAAATTATAGCTTAACAGGCTCACCTGCAAATACTTCCAATTCCATTGGTACCGCGAAAAAAGTAGGAGCTTGCTTCACAAACGCCTGAAAATCAGCGCTTGCATTATGTGCCGCAACTGCCGCAGCGTCCTTCCACTTTTCTACCATGGTGTAGTGATGCTCGTGTTCTGTGCTTTTCAAAAGGGTGTACCCCACATTTCCTGCTTCTGCTTTGCTGGCAGCAATCAGACCTTTGGCTGCTGTCAGAAATGCTTCTTCCTGTGCTGGGAGAACTTGCAGATGGGCATGTATAATCAACATCGTTTTCAACCTCTCTTCCAGGAACTGGTTTATTTCCAGGTTGTCACTGTCTCAACGGGCAGACGGTAGGAGCGGTGTCCTTCCTTCGCTGCTTTCCCGATACTGATCAGCATAATCGGTTGGTAGCGATCCTTGTCCATACCAAACGCTTCCGCTATTTGATCCTTTTCATAGCCGCCGATCGGGTTGGTGTCATAGCCATAAGCACGGGCAACCAGCATTAATTGCATCGATACGAGACCGGCATCGATAAAATTGACATCCCGCAGAACAGCAGGTGGCAGATTGTTGTAGTAGGGCTTCACGGCTGAAAGCTGCATGTCCTTCACTTCCTGTGGCATATATCCGAGCTCGACAGCCTTGCCAAAGATCTCATCCATATATTCCACATTGTTCATGTCGACAAATACGGCAATAACGGCGGAAGAGGTGAGCACCTGCGTCTTGTTGAAGCGTGCCAGCTCTGCAAGCTTTTCTTTCCCTTCCTGACTTTCGATAACCAGAAAGCGCCAAGGCTGCAGATTAACTGAAGATGGGGCGCGTGTGGCTCCTTCTAAAATTTCGGTCATTTCCCCGCGGCTTATTTTTACTTCGGGATCATATTGCTTAACAGACCGACGACCAAACGTAATTTCACGAAAATCATTTGTTCTCTGCAGTGTGCTCTTCATGTTGAATCCAACTCCTTTATGCCTAATTAAATGTTATTTTGCATCCGTTTGAGAAAATCCACTAAGACTTGTGTTTCATCTTCGCTGAAGCCTTCCAGAATCTGCTGGATAAAATTTCGTTTCTCTCTTTTGTACCCTTCAATCCGCTGATGCCCTTCATTAGACAGACGAACGAGGGTTTCGCGGTTATCAATTGGATTCTTGTGCCGCGTCACCATGCCATCCGCTTCAAGTTGCTTCAGATGGCGAGTAATAGCGGCACTGTCGATATGGATGTGCTTTTGCAACTGGGACTGATTGATTTCGTTACATTCGCAAAGAATTTGCAAGATTGCGAGACGAGTAGAGCTGATTCCCGTACAGCGTTCGAACTTGGGACTGATTTTGTTGGTTAAACCAACGAGCAGAGTTAGAATCTGCTCCTCTTCCAATTCCTTGTGTGTCATGAAAAATGCCTCCCGGGGGCAATATGAATAGGAATACAACCCTAATATTTGACGCATCAATAATTGATAGCTCAATTAATATAACATCTTATTTTATTGTTTGCAACATCCTGCAATACCACCTAAACTTTTGGGGTCTTAGTGGTTTCGGGAGTGAGTTTGCGACTCATAATTCCCTTTGGAAAAAATTTCATGTGGGTCCTTGACCATTACGTAACGTAACGGTTTATAGTGTAGTTACCGGTGAAACGCTAGCGATCAAGAAAGGGGCTGATCATGAAGCGGCAGTGGAGGGTTGGAGAACTTGCAAAAATGGCTGGAATCACAATACGAACTTTACGTTTTTACGATCAGATTGGCTTGTTTTCGCCATCCGGCTATTCGGCGTCCGGATATAGACTTTATACTGAAAAGGACATTTCAAGCCTCCAGCAAATCTTGTCCCTGAAAGAGTTAGGGCTATCACTGGAGGAGATTAAAACCGTAATGGCAGGAGATCAACTTAGCCTGTCAGACATTGTTACCATTCAAATTGACCGCTTGAAAGAAAATATCCGCATGCAGCAGAAGCTCTTGCTGGAGCTTGAGAATGTATCAAGTCGGATGCAAAGGAACGAACCGTTTACCGTAGAGAATTTCATGAAAATCATGCGGAATATGAGAATGAATCATGAGAAATATTTCGCCGAGAGAAAATCGAATATGGATTTTCACCTCGACCGACTAGGTGAATATTTAGACGAGCATCCGGAAGAACCCGGATAAGGAGGTTTCGACTGTGACTGAAAGATCTGCTAAACATTCCACATTTGTCATCGAAAAGAACTATAAACATTCCCCTGCCCGCGTATTCGCTGCATGGGCGGGTCAAGCAGCTAAAGCCAGCTGGTTTCCTAAAGCCGACGAGTTCGACTTCTGTGTTGGCGGACGTGAATTCAATCGCGGTGGTCCGCCTGGAGGACCCGTTTACACATTTGATGCCTGCTATCAGGAGATCGTTCAGGATCAGCGCATTGTATACTCATACACGCTGGATATGGAAGATAAACGGATATCCGTCTCCGTGACGACGGTGGAATTCGAATCCGTTGACGGCTGCACTCGCTTGATCTATACCGAGCAAGGCGTTTTCCTGGATGGTCTCGATACACCTGAACAGCGTGAGCATGGAACGAAGTTGATGCTGGATCGGCTAGGAGAGGTCCTGGAGGGCCAATGAAAGGTGCTGCGCTTGAATCGAGTATCCGGGCCGGTTTAAAGGAATGGATTGGACTTGCCGTGCTTTCACTGCCTGCCATACTCATTTCGGTAGATTTGTCCGTAATGATTCTCGCACTTCCTCACATAAGCATGGCTCTCGGCGCTGACAGTACTGAGCAGCTATGGATCATGGACATATACGGTTTCATGCTCTCGGGGTTTCTGATCACGATGGGCACACTCGGAGATCGGCTCGGCCGCCGTAAGCTGCTGATGATCGGTGCAGCGGCATTCGGTTCGGCTTCGGTGATGGCCGCTTGTGCCAACACCTCCGGAATGCTAATTGCAGCACGGGCACTGCTCGGCATAGCCGGGGCGACGGTATCGCCTTCGTCCCTGGCTTTAATCAGCAATATGTTCCGCGATCATAAGCAGCGCTCCCTCGCCATAGGCATATGGTTCATGTGCTCCATGGGAGGCATGGCGCTTGGCCCTATAGTCGGCGGGACGATGCTGGAGCATTTTTCATGGGGGTCGATTTTTCTACTCGGGGTTCCAGTCATGGCGTTGCTGTTATTGACTGCGTCCCATCTTCTGCCCGATTATCGGGATCCCGCACCTGGCCGCTTGGATATGACCAGCGTCATGCTGTCGATGTGCACCATTTTACCGGTAATTTACGGCCTCAAGGAAATCGCTAAGCAAGGTCTTGAGACCCTGCCGCTCATTGCCATCGCGGCTGGAGTCGCTTTCGGCACCTTATTCGTAAGGAGGCAGCAACGGCTAGACAGTCCGCTAATGGATTTACGCCTATTTGCAAACCCCACCTTCAGCACGGCGCTTGGCGGCATGTTCGGTATCACTTTGACAGGCGCATCCATGCTCTTCATCGCACAGCATCTTCAATTTGTTGAAGGACTATCGCCGCTCCGGGCAGCGATGTGCATGCTCCCGGGAGTTGTTGCGTCTATGACGGGCATGTTACTGTCGCCTCTCATTGCTCGGCGGATCCGACCGTCGCTCCTTATCGGGGCAGGCCTTGCCTTCTCGGCGACTGGTTGTATGATACTGTCCCAGGTAGGGGCGGGATCTGGGCTCTCTACCCTGATCGTCGGGTATATCTTTTTTAATGTGGGAGTAGCACCGTTTGCGAGCTTGTCCAGCGATTTAATTGTCGGCTCGGCCCCGCCAGCAAAAGCCGGTTCGGCGGCGTCCTTACTTCAGACGAGCGGTGAATTCGCATTCGCACTAGGTATCGCCGTATTAGGCAGCATCGGTACATATGTGTACCGCACGCAAATTGCCGGCTTCATACCGAGAGATATTACGATGTTAACACACGGAGCTACTCTCGAAAGTCTGGCTGGGGCAGTCACGGCGGCAAAAGCATTGCCCGAACCTATTGCCTCAACAATTCTTCATGGAGCCCAAGTAGCATTTACCAACGGCATGCATGCGGTTGTGGCGGTTAGCGGTGGACTGATGATCACTATCGCTGTTCTCACCGTGATCAAGTTTCGGCATTTACCTCCCATCGGACAGAAAAAGCCAGGTGAGATGTAATTGTCTACACAAGAATAAGCGCAGGCTTAATGATCTGTTTTGTCCGCGACGGTCTAAAACTTTATTCGCATGATCGGGTCAACCAGTGATTTCTGGTTGGCCTTTTTTCTTAGACGTTTTTTAGATGGCAGTTGCCGGGATCTGACGAAGAGTTGTGAAAGCAAGGCTTTTCAGCCCTAGAAACTGGTAAAACATAGGAATATGAGGATTGCCTCTTGTGTCAGGTGTATTAAGTGATATAATACACTACATACGCAGGGAAGGGCAGGAGGAAAGCCCATGGAGGAACAAAAGATTGGCTCACTGCGGTTCAAGATTGATTTTAGTCAGCCGCTGTATGAGCAAATCCTGGATCAAGTACGAAGCGTTATTGCAAAAGGAGAAATCGAATTGGGAACAAAAATGCCATCCGTACGAGAGCTGGCACTAGAGCTTAGGGTGAATCCAAATACAGTTATGAGAGCCTATCAGGAGCTGGAGCGTGACGGATTAACAGAAAAACGCCGGGGACAAGGAACCTATGTCACTTCGTCGGCAGGACGCGTGCAGCTGTTTCGGTCGGAATTGGCATCGAGATATATGGATTCTTTCGTGGAGCAAATGGCGAGCTTAGGCATACCCTTAGCCGAAATACAGGACTACCTTAGCAAAAAGTATCCGAATGAATCAGGAGGAACCAGATGATGGTGCAGCCTATTGTCAAATGTAATCAGTTGACGAAACGCTATGGTAAAAAATACGCGCTCGACCACCTAGACCTTGCGATTCCCACCGGACGAATCGTCGGCGTACTCGGTCCAAACGGTTGTGGTAAGTCCTCATTGTTTCGGGCAATCACTGGGTTGATCACCCCCGATGCAGGAGAGATCAGGGTGTTAGAGCAATCGCCGGGGTGGCAGACAAACAGTCACATCGGTTACCTGCCCGATCGAGCCCGCTGGTATCCACGGCATACTGTACTGCAGGCGTTTGAATGGGGAGCAACCTTCCTGCCAGGGTTTGATCTGGAAGCAGCCAAAAAATTTGCCTCGTCCATGGACGTCGACTTGGAAATGAGCCTGGCTGGCATGAGCAAAGGCCAGGAGGCAAGAGTGATGTTGATTCTTTGTATGTCCCGCGATGTTCCGCTCATCATTTTGGATGAACCGTTCGCCGGGATCGATTTAATTTCCAGAGAAGCGATCATCGCTGGTATGATCGATTATTTGGAAGAGCGGGAGGTGTCCATCCTGATCAGCACACATGACATTCAGGAAGTGGAAGGGCTGTTTGACTATATCGTGCTCATGGATCAGGGAAAAGCAATCTGGTCAGGCGAAGCTGATGAGTTACGAGCGCAATATGGATCTCTCCATGACGTATTCCGGATGTTCTACAAAAGGGAGTGGAGTCGATGAGCTTGCGCCTGTTTTTGTCGCTCGTCCATCATGAGTGGAAGCTGAAGGGAAGCTGGAGAAAGCTGGACCGCTCGCAAGGCTTTGGGTACGGCAGGACGATCTACCTGGCTCTTCTTGCCCTCGTCGCTGTCGGAGTGGCCACTTATTTTGCAATCCACGGCCAGCTCAAGTTGAATCAGCTGTGGGGTGTTGCGATCGGCTTCCCATATATGCTAGTCGTCATGGGAGTACTGATGCTGAGAAGAGAATGGGAGAACGGGACATTCGGGTGGTGGCTCACCTTGCCTTACTCCCGACTGAGCCTGATAGGTGCCAAGTTCTTCGCTGCCTGGCTGCGGACAGTGGCAGTTTCATGCTGCGTGTATGTGTTGATTTCACTGTTTGCGGGAATCATTGCCCTGTTGGTAAAAGGATATTCGTCTGAGGACGTATGGTTGACCATGTTGACCGGACTCCCATTGCTGACGATCGTCATTGGCTTTAGTCCGTTTATCCTTTCCCTCAGCCTTTTGCTGGCAACGATTCATTACACTACACTGCGCCTGCTCAGTCCGGTTCTTTGGGTCGTTATCATAGGAGGGTTGAGTACTTTCTACAGCGGGTTTCAGACATTCATTCCAAGCTATCATGTGGCGCACCGGTTATTCAACGACCAGCCCGGGCTCTTGATCCCCAATCTGTGGGCCTTGCTGATCAGTTGGATCGTTGCTTATCTTTTCATCCGCATTGCGGCCTATCTGCTTGAGCGGAAACTGTCAATCTAGCAACCAAGAGGAATACAGTCACTACAATTTCTTGAAGAAAGGACGGAGGATGCCATGCAATCCGTTTTACCCATCGTATTTGTCGTATTGATCGTAGGTCTCGGAATTTGGCTCAGAACCAGAAGAGGAAAGAAGCCCATTAAGGGGAAAGGCTACAGGATATTGATTCCAATTGGGGTGATGCTTGTGGGTGTGCCATGGGGCTTGTACCAGCTCATGCATATCCCAGGCCAAACGTTTCATATGCCGGCGGTTTGGGAGCTGCTCATCGCTGTCGTCCTCGGTGTCATCTTCGGTACAGTCATGCTGAAGCAGACCGAATACGAGAGAAGAGAGGATGGGTTGATCTATGCAAAGCCAAACCGGAATCTCAAGTTCATCCTGATCGCGATCGTACTTATTCGTCTCGTGTTGACGCAGTACTTTACATCCATAGACGTCGTCGAATTGTCTATTCTCATGATGTGTATGGGCGTTCTTTATGTAGGGATCTGGAGAATCGGTAGCTACATCAAATTCACGAGAACCATTTCGAGTACGTAAACGGCAGCAGGCAGTCGGGTATCAATACCCGGTTTGTTGCACCCTATCGAATTTTCGATAAGTCTCATAGAAATTTTTCATAATAAAAAAACCTCTAGCGAGGCACGTACGCTGAGGAGCGACCGCGTTTTAGCGGTAGCTTTTTATGCGTACAGGAAAGTTTAAGCAAAGATGCTTTTACACTGAGAAGCACTTAAACATTCCTGTACGTTCGAAAAATTTTGAATGATGATTGACGAAGGCATGACTCCTCACTACAATGAGTACAACGTAGAGCGTCTGTTCTGGTAGACAGGAAGATGCAGAACAGTTGCGAGGAGTGCGAGAGAATGGGTTGGTTGAAAGCGCGTTTGCAGGAGTTTCACCCGATTGTCTGGTCGTTGGTAGTCGGTACCGTGTTTGTCAGGGCTGCCAGCTCGATGAGTATGCCGTTTTTGTTCTTATACTTGTCCAACAACACGGATATGGATTTGGCGATGATCGGCTTGACGATCGGGGCAGGTCCACTAGCTGGAACAGTGGGGGGGTTTATAGCTGGGACACTGTCTGACAGGATTGGCCGCAGACGGGTCATGCTGGGAGCCTTGTATGTTTGGACGCTTGTGTTTGTAGGTTTTGCGCTCAGTAAAAATCCGATGGTGCTGCTGCTGTTAAATATGGCAGGTGGTCTCTGTAGATCGTTTTACGAGCCGGTCTCACAAGCACTCATGGCGGATGTGACGCCGCCAGAAAAGCGGTTCCGTGTATTCAGCTTGCGCTACACTGCGATCAATGTGGGGGTTGCGGTAGGACCGATAGCTGGGGCTGTGCTGGCCAAAACATCAGTTGCCCTGCCGTTCCTGATTACAGCTGTTATTTATTTGTTTTATGTCATCAGCTTGCAAGGCTTATTAAACAAGTTTGGCATAAAACAAATCGAGGGTCAGAAAAAAGAGACAGTGACGTTTGGCAAAGCGTTTAGCGTAGTCGTCAAGGATAAGGCGTTTCGCTTGTACATGATTGCAGGTGTGCTAGGAGCAATCGGCTATTCGCAAATGTCTTCGACGCTGGCAAAATTCTCGGAAATGACAGTTGTTAACGGCACTGAGCTGTTTGCGATCCTCATGAGTGTCAATGCGATCGTAGTTGTACTGATGCAGCTGCCATTGACGAGCTGGGCAGAAAAAAAGACGCCTCTCACGGCCATTTTCGTGGGAAACGTCATGTATGCGCTTGGTGATGTCGGATATGCCTTTGCTAGCTCATGGCTGTTCTTTATCGTGGCGATGGTGCTGTTTACCTTTGGAGAAATCTTGACCTTTACAGCCGGCGATGTCCTGATTGACCGGATGGCTCCCGAAGGCATGCGTGGCAGCTATTACGGCGCCAAAAGCTTCAGTAACCTGGGACAATTCATCGGCCCGTGGATGGGCGGCATTTTGCTCGCATCGTATGGTGGCACCACATTGTTCTTGATTGTCGCTGCATTTTCCATGGTTAGTACGGCGTTCCAGTGGGCAGGTCAGCGGGTTTATCTGGCCAGTACCGGAAAATCTCTCAATTACTCGCGAGCAGACTCACTCTAAAGCTTGCATGATGCGAGTCGCTATACGTGCATACCCCTCTGTATTCGGGTGAAAATGGTCCGTATACAAATAGGTCTGTTCTTTTCGCAGGAATAAATCGTAGGTAGGAACTACGATCACATGCGGATAGCGGGAAGCGATCTGGGATGCCGTATTGTTCCAATCGAGTACAGGCTTGATCGTATCCAAACCTGTTTCGGTATCGCCAAACGGATTGTACAGCGATGTATAGACGATGGTAGCGTTTTTGTTTACCGAACGAATTTGACGAATAATCTCTTCGTAGTTGGTCGTAAGCCTGTCAATGGCTGCGGCCACTTTTTCTATTTCGAGGGAATACAGACCACCCGTTTGCCGGAAAAGGTCGTTACCTCCGATCGTAAACAAAATCAAATCGGCCTCGGTCAAGAGCGTTTTTACTTGCTGCTGGGACATTTGTGCGAGAAGATCAGTCGACTCCTGGCCGTTGATGGCGAGATTGGTAAACGTAATCGATTGACCATTTTGCTTCTCAAGCGCCTGGCGAACGAGTCCCACATAGCCCTGCCCGTTTGCATCACCTGCGCCACGCGTGAGTGAATCACCCAAAGCTACGACCTTGTGAACTCCTGTTGAGGGCAAGGGTGCCGAGGGCTTACTAGCTTGGGCTGGCGAAGTCGCGTTCGCAGGAGCCAGCTGGCTGGGGTTCATTGCGAGCACAAATCCGGTCGCAAATAGTAAAAAGGAAAGAAAGGACAGAAGACCTGCCGTGCGCCAAAGAAGTTGGCCGGATGTGCGCATGGGGTACCCTCCTATTCGATGTTGGATAGTATTGCATGGTATAATGTGGCTACTTACATCTTTTGTCAGTGTACCATAAACAGTATGCCTCCGTCAGGCGATGGGGCGTCAGAAGAATAGGAGGGCACACATTGGCCGAAACAGTCCTCGCGGTAAAGGGATTAAAAAAAGCGATCGGTGGCAAGCCGATCATTCACGATATTACATTTGATGTTTATTCGGGTGAGGTTTTTGGTTTTCTAGGTCCAAACGGTGCGGGTAAAACAACGACGATTCGGATGCTGGTAGGATTGGCAAAAGCCGATGGGGGAGATGTGCGCATTGCAGATATTTCTCTGCAGGAGCAGTTCCCGAAAGCGATCGCCCAGGTCGGCTGCATCGTAGAAAATCCCGAGCTGTACAAGTTTTTGACGGGCAGAGAAAACCTAGAGCAATTTGCGCGCATGAGTGGCGGAATATCGGCACAGCGTATCGAGGAAATCGTTCGTTTTGTTGATTTGGAGCGAGCGATCGATGACAAGGTAAAAACGTATTCTCTCGGCATGAGGCAGCGGCTCGGCATCGCCCAAGCCTTGCTCCACAGACCTAAAATTCTCATATTAGACGAGCCGACAAACGGTTTGGACCCAGCCGGAATTCGCGAGCTGCGCCAGTTTATCCGCCGCCTCGCCGAAGAGGAGGGGCTTGCTGTCTTTATCTCCAGTCATTTACTCAGCGAGATTGAGATGATGTGTGACCGAGTGGCGATTATTAGCCAAGGAAAGGTTATCTCGGTTGGCGTAGTAAAAGAGCTGATGGAGCAGTTTGCCGACCAGGTGGAGTGGACAATTCCTTTGTCGCATATGGAGATGGCCGCATCTGTATTACGGGAATTAAAAGCAATTACAGAGGTGTGGCAAAGCGGGGAGGGACGCTTGAAAACACGGATGGACATCGAGCAGGTAAGTGCAGTGAACCAGACGTTGGTAGGTAAGGGAGTGCCTGTTACGGGGATCGCGACAAAGACCGTGACCTTGGAGGACCTGTTCCTCACTTTGACGGGGGGAGGTAAGGAGCATGGGACAGAGCATGGTGGGACTCGTACAAAATGAGACGGTAAAATTGCTGCGCCGCCGTAGATTTCTCGTTGTCGTGCTGATTTTGGCGATTTTGATTCCGATTTTTACATACGCTCAGTATCGATCTGTAGTGACTGCTCAGGAGCGAATGGGAACGACCGATTGGCGTCCCTTGTTAACCCAGCAGATCGTCGATATGCAAAACCGACTGGCATCGAGCCGGTTGCCCGAGGAATGGCGTGATTTTATTAAAATCAGGATTCAACAGCAGCAGTACTATCTCGATCACGACATCAACCCGATGGCGCCTGGTGGACCTACATTTGCACGGGGCTTTATGGATCAGGCCATTTCTATGTTTTTACCGATGATCATCGTGGTACTAGCTGTTGATCTGGTATCGGCGGAGTTCAGTGAAGGTACGATCAAGCTGTTATTGACGAGGCCGGTCAGGCGGTGGAAGGTACTGACGAGCAAATATATTACCTTGCTGTTATTCACTTCGTTGACCGTGCTGACGACGCTTATCCTGGCGTATTTCATGTCGGGTGTAGTCTTTGGTTACTCTGGCTGGGATCTTCCGATTTTGACCGGCTTTGAGGTGACGGGCGGAGAGCTGTCGACGACCGGGGCATTTATGCTGCCGCAATGGCAGTTTCTTCTGATGCAATATGGGCTCGGCTGGTTTGTTTGTATCGTGGTAGGGACGGTAACCTTTATGGTTTCGGTGCTTGTGCGCAGTGCAGCAGCCGGTATGGGAATTATGATGGCGGCACTCATCAGCGGAACGATTCTCACTCAGATGGCGTCATCATGGGAATCCTCCAAGTACTTATTTGTGGTGAATCTGCAGCTGACCGATTATTTGAATGGGACACTGCCCCCGATTAAAGGGATGACGCTACCCTTTTCGCTCGCAGTCTTATCAATTTGGGCGATTGCGGCTTTAGTGGTCGCTTATCTGGTTTTTACCCGACGAGATGTGACTTCTTGATTTGGGGAAATGGAAACTTTTTCTCGCGATGTACGTATTACCTTGTTAGAGATGTACAGACGAGAGGAGCCTACTTGATTACATGGAGATGCTTTGGAAGTGTGGAACAGTAGTGGTAACGAGCATGATGGAGCTTTGGGCAGCGATCCCGCTTGGATTTGCCTTGCAGCTACCACCGCTGATCATTGGGATATGCAGTGCTATTGGTGCGGTTGCCAGTGCCGGGATTGTCATATTTTTGGGCGGCTCTCTGCGCAGCTGGCTGATTCAGCGCATAGAGAAGAAGGGGAAAAAGCAAGGACGAATGGCTCGTATTTGGGAAAAATACGGAGTGATTGGTCTGGGCCTGGCCTCGCCGCTACTTACCGGAGCGCCGCTTGGGGCTGCAATCGGAATTTCGCTTGGAGCACCGACGGGCAAGCTCATGTGGTGGATGACGATCGGAATCCTCATTTGGAGCGTCATTCTTACCGTCGCCGTTGCATTTGGTCTGCTTCAATTTTTGACCCCATAATAAGCATACATGAACCGCCTCGGCTTTGGATTGCGCAGAGGCGGTTTTTTCGTACATGCGGACTGCTGTTTCGAGATTAATGTATAATAAAGGGATGGAAAGAGAAAGGAGTTGCCTATCAATATGAGCAGTACGAATCCACTCTTAGAAGCGTATAATCGAACGGCATACCCACTCATTGGGCATGGAAAAAGAAACATTCAAGTATTGAAGGACGTATTGAATGAGTTAGACGGTGATATGGATAGTGATGTATATGGTAAAGGCGCCCTCATAGAAGATTTTCAAAACAAAATTGCCAAACTTTTAGGAAAAGAAGCCGCTGTCTTTTTCCCAAGCGGAACTATGGCGCAGCAAATAGCGATGCGAATTTGGTCTGAGAAAAAAGGAATCAAAAGAGTTGCTTATCATCCGCTGAGCCATTTGGAAATTCATGAAGAAGAGGGACTCAAGCATCTGCACGGGATTGAATCAGTGCTGCTCGCAGATAAAGACAGACTGATTCAGATCGATGATGTGCGCAATATGGACACGAACATTTCCTGCTTGCTGCTGGAATTACCGCAGCGTGAGATCGGCGGCGAATTGCCTTCTTATGAAGAGTTGGAAGCGATCTCTGCTTTTTGTCGTGAAAAAGGAATTACTTTGCATCTGGATGGAGCTAGGCTGCTGGAAGTGCTTCCTTATTATCAAAAGTCGGCTGAAGAAATTTGCAGTCTCTTTGACAGTGTTTATATTTCTTTTTATAAAGGTGTCGGAGGAATTGCAGGCGCGATCCTGGCAGGTGACGATGCGTTTGTAAAAGAGTCGGTCATCTGGAAAAGACGGCATGGCGGGGATTTGATCAGCCTGTATCCGTACATCCTCAGTGCGGATCATTACTTTTCGCAAAGACAAGATCGGTTTAACCAGTACTACGAGGATGCCAAAGAGCTGGCCAGCCTGTATAACCAGTGTGATGGAATTAAGACGCGTCCCGTGATACCAGTATCCAATATGTTTCATATTCATTTTTCTCTTCCAAAAGCAAAGGTTGAGCCTGTTTTGATTTCGGTTTATGAGGAAACAGGTGTTGGCTTTATCACCCGTTTGAATCATATTGATGAAGAAACGAGCTATTGTGAAGTAAATATCGGAGATCAATATGCCGGCATTTCCAAAGAAGTCATTCATAACGCTTTTCAAATACTGAATCAGAGATTGCAAGCCGTTCTTCAGGAGAAATAGCCTGTTTGCAAGAATAGACGGGTTCCAAGCAGGGGGAGCTGACGATGAGTGAGAAAGAGCGCCAATTAGAAGAGAGCTGGGTCACGAATGCCGAAGCGTGGACACAATCTGTACGGCAAAATCAGATTGAAAGCCGCAAGCTTGCGACTGATCAGGCAGTTATTGACGAAATCGTTTCGTTGAACCCGCGAAAAGTGATGGATGTAGGTAGTGGGGAAGGCTGGCTAGCACGGGCTTTACATAACCTGGGAATAGAAGTAGTCGGGATCGAAGGCAGTGGCGAGCTGGTTCAGGTAGCCCGATCTGCTGGTGGGGGAAGCTTTCATCAGCTGAGCTATGCGGATTTCTGCCAACAACCTGCTCAATTTGGCACTGATTTCGATCTCGCTGTTTGCAATTTTTCTCTCCTGTCTGAAGAGATAACAGAGCTGCTGCAGGCACTCTCTACGATCCTAACGACGCAGGGTGCCATCGTCATCCATACGTTGCATCCCTATCATCTAGCTCCTGACGATCGCTATGAAATCGGGTGGAGAGAAGAATCGTTCACGAGGATGGGGGAAGGCTACAAAGCAGCGATGCCTTGGTATTATCGGACGATGAGCGCCTGGCTCGGCGAGCTGCCAAAGGCTGGTCTTGAGCTTGTTCGCTGCACAGAGCCTATCCATCCACGTACAGGAAAACCGCTCTCTTTATTGATTACAGCCAAACCGCAAAGAGACAGGGAATAGACCCACTGACAAGTCTGAAAGCGAGGGATTTTCAATGGAAAATAAAAAAGAAGCGCTAGTCCCAGAACTAGACGATCTGCTGTACAAATTCACAGAGCTTCTAACAGGGGAAGCCACTCCTGAACGTGTCGAAATGGTAAAGGTGTGGTGCCTCTATACGCATATGTCCAAAGCGATGCCACCACTTATTCAGCACTGGGCGAGTGAGCCGGATCATCAGGATGCTCGCAATCAAATCCGGGAAATCATTGAGCAGATCAAGCAGTGGAACCAGACGAAAAATCAAAAGCACTAATGCCACAGGAAAAACACCAGTCAGACACTTTGTCATAGACTGGTGTTTTCGTTTTTCATAGGCTGTTAACTCACAAATACCGGGCTATTACTCGTACTAGCCTGGCCGGGAACTCTTGAAGATCGGTAATGTCCAAAAACCTCTCATTTCCGTAGATTTCACTGATGACATTCTTGTCTTGACCAATGGCAGCTGCCAGAAACGTAATTCCCCGTCGTTCATACCTCTCTATCGTCTGCTTGATGTCATTTGCGGCATGATTTCCAGTATAGTCATCCATTGCTCGTGGTTGTCCATCACTTATGCTGATAAGCAGTTTCGTTTGATGAGGCAGTATCGCTAATCTTTCTGCCATGATGCGCAGTGCCATTCCGTCACGATTGTTGCTTCTGGCAGAAATTTTCATTAGCCGGAATCGATCATGGGCATCTGGCTTGTCAAAGTCCGTATAGGCAAAGATCGACATCTGCTCCAGCTTGGAAACATCGGCTGTATCGCCATAGATTAAGATGGGAATCTGACACATTTGGCAATACTCGTAGACTGCAATAACTGCTCGCTTGGCTGCTTCCAGCCTCCCAAAAGCGGACATAGACGCTGATTCGTCAACCCGTATTCCAACAGCAAGGGAAGGGGAGTCGGTAGGAGGGCGTTTCTTGGAAAAGTACCGATAATCCCTGTAAGCAACGCTGTCCGCTTGAAATTTGCTTCCATAATAATGATTTCGTGCAAATTCAGAGGACATTTCATGCTCAAGGAGGGGGAGTGTCCCTCTGGCGATTTCCCGCACAATCGGCATAAGTCCCTTGCTCAAACGGACGTAATCCTGTTGATTTTCTAGATCGTACTCTGGGCGATGAACAATAAGCTTCACATTTTGATGGATGGAATCGGAGACAATCTCTCTGGCCGTCTGGTTCAGCTTTTTACGAAAATCACGTTCTTTTTGCTTTGCTTCCTCTGAAATCGGATCGGGGTTTGCCTGGTGATAGGTGGGAGAGCTGTTTCCTTCAGAATCTGAGCTTTCCATTTTCGCAGTATCATCAGAAGTAAAAGAAGAGCCTTCGTCGCTATCTGCAGACATTTTTAGAATGATCCCGTTTTTCTCTGCATGGTCGTCTTTGTCAAAAACGGTATCGTCTATGTTTCCAGATGACTTGATCTCGACTTCCTCATCTCGATTTCGTTCGTTTTTTTTTTCGTCTACCGAGGCTTCTTCCAAGTTGGCAAACAAACCGTTGTTTCTCAGTGCTTCTTCCAAAAGCTTGATCTCTTCACTATCGGTTGTGATCTTGTAGATGACTTTATGATAAAGGGATTCTTTTGCAGAAGCGCCTCTGGCAACGGCATCCGTCCAGTAGAAATAGGAGCGCATGCCGGCCACACCTTTAATCGCATTGGCCCTTGTTGTTTTGTCCAAGACAATAATGATGTCGGCTAAAACAGCCAGTACTTTTTCATCTGTATAACCCGTTTTGGACATCGCCCGTTCCATCATGATGTCTTTGGTTGGAAGGTCCATTTTTTCTGCATGCTGAATCCTGTCGCGCAGTGCTTCGTTAAGTGGCCTGGACCCGGCATAGCTGCGATTTGCCGTGATGACCGCGATGAAGTCCGGATGCCTGCGTACAATCTCTGTTGGGAGATTGATACCGCCATCTGGCTCAAGTGCAGAGTTGAGCGCCATTAACACGGCAGCATCCCGAATGACATTTGGTTCTTGTATTTCCAAAAGGTAGCCATTCTTGTAGGCTCTCACGATTTCGGAAGGGTAGAAGCGATATACTACAGCCTTGTTTTCCGTGGTTTCCTCAGCCAGCTTCAGTAATCGCTTTATCTTTATGGCGGCAGCCTCTTGCGTCATCCCCAGGGCGTTCACCAATATTTCCGTTGCGCTGTGAAAACCATCGCTTTCGTACAACGTTGTCAAAGCGCTTTTGTCCGCATGCTCCAGCCTTTCTAATCGGTCGGAAGAAATGACCGGCAAAATAGCACCGATGATATCCGATTTATCCATATCGGCAAAGCATGTCACTTTTGTATATGGAAGTCTGAAATTAGCCGACAATGCTTTGGCAAGCTGCGTTTTACCGGAACCGGCGTCACCCTCTAATAGAATGTTGGTGATTTTCATTTCTTCGCGGTCCCAGTTGCGCTTTACTTCTGCGCTAATCCGCTGTTCAGCTTCGCTGACCGTATGCGATACAGGCTTTTTCCAGACAAGCTTTTGTTCGGCATCGGTCAGGTGTCGTGCCGGGGACAACACATATTGCTCGTAGTTATTCATAAACATTGCTCCTATTCGTCATGATGCAGGTCTTTTCTGTTCCGTGCTGCTTTTCTGGACAATAATCGGCGTCAAGAACAGCGCCCCAGCAACAGTCAAAGCACCGCTGATAATAAATACCGTCATCAAGGAAACCGTATCCTTCAGATAGCCGGAGAGGAACATGCCGATCACCATCATTCCCATAAAGACTGGCGTAATCGTTCCAGATACACGTCCAATGAATGGCCCTTCTGTATTTCGCACAATCAGCGTCTGGATGCCGCCTTGAATGCAAGGATAAAACATGCCACTGAGTACCAAAAAGACGAGGGTCACCCAAATGGTCGTTGACACGCCTATACCGATTGTGCAGACAGAGTTGATGAGGAGACCGATCATGAGCAGCAGCTGAGGCTTCACCTTTTTGGCGATCCCCATAATGGCGATCCCACCTACCAGCATTGCTGCCCCATTGGTCATCACCAGCCACTGCAGAAATTGTTTGTCTTGCCCCAAATTTTCCATGGCAATGAATATGTGAAGGGGCTGGGTCAGACCTGCTGCCAATCCAACTGCTGCGAAAGTCAGGCTAAGTGTTCGCAAGGATTGGTTGTTTTTGATATAACCTAGTCCTGCCTTCATTTCCTGCAAAAAGCTGGATGTGTTGCTGGACCGCGGTTCCTCTGCGTCCCGAGGGAGAGTACATAATACTAGGGACGACCCCAAGAACAGTACGGCAGTCAAAATAAGAGGTAACTCGATTCCGGACTGGATGAAGATAAAGGTTCCGATCACCGGACCCAAAACAGTAAAGACGGCGACAATCGTTTGAGAGAGAGCCATCACGCTAGGCAGTTGTTCGCCTGGCACATGCCGCTTGTACAGCTTCATGGCAGACGGCTGCGAAAATTGAGACAAGCTGGCGGAAACAAACGATCCGATCAGAAGGGCAATCCAACCGCCATGCATAATCGCTAGCAGTACCGCTACGACGGACAAGGCAGACAGCAGATCACTCCAGACCATCGTCCGCTTTGGACGCCAACGATCGGCAAAAGTACCGCCTATGATGGCAAAGAGAAAGATCGGTGCAAATTCGGCAACGGAAATAAGTGATATCGATATCGGATTATTATTGGTCAATTCTGTTACATAAAGCAGGACGGCATAATTTCGAATCCAGATTCCAAGCTGCAGCAGCACCCTGGAGAGGATAATCGTTCGAACGTAGCGATTGGAAAACACGCTAATACCCCATTTCTTTTAATAATCTTGACAACGTACGCAGTCTTTCGCCGATCAACTCATCATCATTGCTCAGAGCTTGGCTAAACCGCTTCATGTCTCCGTTGATGTTCTCATTGTCCGTACATACTGCCACGGTCATGGCGTCTCCTTGCAGGCCGATGCGCTCAATGACAGGCTGCTGCAGATCGTATAAATGCTCATACCGATAGGCATCGCGAAAATGCGCTAGGGAACGGCAGATCAAAATGGACAGGTCAAGAACACGGTGGAGAGGCAGCTCATCAGCTTGGACGGAGCCATTCTCTTCTGGATTTTCTGTATTTCTCCAAACCTTGGCTGAAATATCGGCTTTCCTGTTATCACTTGATTGGGATACCCCTAAAGATAGGCATGTAGCATCTGTATTACGGGCAAATCGGCCATCAATTTTATCATAGTTTTTAGATGCGATAACGGGGGTGTGGTTGGAAGCTGTTGTTTTTTTCATGGCTTTCAATCTCCTCATTCATTTGATTTTTTTATTAATGAATTTAACAAACGTATTTATTTTTGGTTTGTTATTTAACAAACATTTTAACTAAACGTCTATAAAAGTCAAGTGTTTTTCTTTTTCGTCGAATCTGCTTTTTGCAGTACCCGAAACAAACAAAAAAGGACACAGACCCGTCTGAAACGAGCTGTGTCCTTTTTTCTATTGCTTTACGGTTTCCAGGTAATTTGTTTGGCTGCATCAATCAATTCATCCAGGGGAACGCCATGGGCTGTGAGTACCACGTAGACAGATTGATTGTTTGTCTGTGCGTTAAAATGAACAGCATGCTCGACAACAGAAGTCTTCGTGTCGTGTTGTTCATAGGATACGGCAATAGCCTGTTCTCCATTGACGGTGAACAATTGAGTAGCCGAGAACGTGCCTGGGATAGAGAGGCTGCGTTTGCCCTGGGTATTGCGCACGACCTCGATTTTGATCCAGTCCTTGTTGCGGTTGTAGTTTGCAGAGAGGTGTGCAACCTTCGTACTGGTTTCGGATTCATACTGGATGGAAATGTCGCTCATCGCAAATCCGTTCGTAGTCGTTGCCATCACCGGCACCGGCATGTCGGAAGCTTGTACAGCCGTGTCCACATCCGAAAAGGTAGACAAAGTAATCTGTTGTTTAGCAGCAGGCACAGCAGGACCGACCAACGCATTTTCAGTTGAGCTATCCGGTTGTGACTCAGGAACAGCTGCAGTGGTTATTCCAAATGCAGCATGCTCGCTATCAGCAGCCGATGGGTTCGTATCAGCAGTCGCTCCTGCTGGCGGCTTGTCGATCGGAGCTGGAGCCACCGCAGTGGAGCTCTGGCTATTAGTTGTTGGATCGGAAGCAGGTTTTTCTCCGTTATTGCGCGCAACCATTGGAACTCTGCTTTCTTTATTGGTCGCACGCGATTCTGGAGGAGCTACTTTGGACTGTTGATCCCCCATAGCAATCGATCCCTCTAGTGGGGAAGTAGCAATTTTTGCTTGAGCTGGTGCTGCTGGCGGTGTGTTCTGTGTAATCGCCTTATCTCCCTGGGCGATCTGTTGCTTCATTACTGGAGCTTCGCTTGGTGCTGCACTTTTTTCTGCCGCTAACTCTGGAGGTGAAGAAGCAGGCGCACCTGGCGATGGCTGATCCGTAGTGGTGAAAGCCTCAGCGCTATTAGATGCATTAGTTGGACTGTTTTCCGTCTGAGAAGCGGTTTGTATTTGATCCGATTGAAGCTGCTGATAGCCCATAAATCCTACTGCTAGAAGAACAGCAGCTGCGCTGACCCAGGCAAATGAAGGGAAGCCTTTGGTCCGACGCTTGCTGGTAATTGGTGTAGGTGGTTGTAGAGATACCGCTGCAGCATGAGGGGGCACATTTTGCCCGGCAGTCTCGTAAATTGCCTGCATGATTCTCTCTTCCAGGTTCGCTTGTGGTAAAGGAACCTCTTTCAAGAACTGCACCTCCTCTTCTGTTGTCATTTGTGTCTCAATCCAGACGATGCAATCCTCACAAGTTTCTATGTGGGAGAGCTTGTCGCTATCCGTGTCATCTAGATCTAGCCATGCTTTTCTAAATGCCTGGCAGTTCATGTACGAGCCCCCCTTCTTTGCGGGTTAACAATTTTGCGAGTTCCTGGCGAGCGCGAAGGTAGCGAACGCGGGCGGTAGACTCGGCAATGCCGAGGAGTGTTGCGATTTTTTCGAACGGATATTCATGCGTGCACCGAAGCACGATTACTTCACGATAGGAGTCCGACAGCAAGGCAAACGCCTCTTCGATTTCACGACGCTGTTCTTTATTCATGAGCGATTCCTGCGGAGATTCGTCACGAGTAGTAGATGGTACATATGCGAGCTGTTCGTCGGAATCGTGAAATTTGCGTCGGCGCAGGAAGTCGATGCTTTTATTTCGTGCCAGCGTATGTAGCCAGGACGAAAATTGACTGTCCCCGCGAAACGTAGAGAGCTTCTCATACGCTTTTACAAAAACTTCCTGGGTAATGTCCTCTGCATCGGAGCGATTGTTCACCATTTTGTAGATAAAGACGTAGATCATATGCTGATATCGCTGGATGAGGTCGCGATACCCTTCGATGTCGCCTTGAAGAATCCGCTGAATGATTTCGGCGTCGGATTGCATTGAATCTCCGGCCTCCCTTCCCTCTATGAGACGCTGGTTTTTTTAAAACGTTTCAGACCAGCGACTCCATCTCTATAATATCGTATGGATAGCCTTGTTCTACGAGAAAAAGCTGGCGATGGAGCGAGAATTCCTGCTCTCTCGTATCTCTTGTGACTAGTGTATAAAAATGCGCTTTGTTATTGTCTGTCTTTGGTCTGAGTATGCGTCCCAGACGCTGAGCTTCTTCTTGTCTGGAGCCGAATGTACCGGAAATTTGAATCGCCACATTGGCGTCCGGTAAATCGACAGCGAAATTGGCCACCTTTGACACGATCAGGCGCGTGATTTCCCCTTTTTTAAACTGGCTATACAAAGCTTCTCTTTCTTTTTCCGGCACTTTTCCTGTGATGAGCGGCAGCTGCAAGGCGGTAGCCATCTGGTCCAGTTGATCCACATATTGGCCGATGATTAGCACACGATCATGTGCATGTCGCTCAAGTAATTGGCGAACCACCTCTAGCTTTCGGGGATTCTCAGCAGCAATTCTAAATTTTTGCCGGGCACTGGCATGGGCATACGCTTCTCGCCACTTTGCTTCAAAGGGGAGACGGATTTCCTTGCAGCGTGCTTCGGCAATCCAGCCCTGCTCCTCCATTGTTTTCCAAGGAATCTCGTATTTTTTCGGACCGATCAGCGTAAATACCTCTTCTTCTCGTCCGTCTTCCCGAACGAGGGTTGCCGTCAGACCGAGGCGCCGAGTAGCCTGGATGCCGGAGGTCACACGAAAAACAGGAGCAGGCAATAAATGAACCTCATCGTAAATAATAAGGCCCCAATCACGCTCTGAAAAGAGTCTCATATGAGGAAATTCTTCTTCAGAGGCAGGGCGGTAGGTCAAAATTTGATAAGTCGCCACAGTAATGGGTTTTACTTGCTTATTATCACCTGTGTACTCGCCGACCAAGGAGGGGTCAAGCCCGGTCTTGTCCAGCAGCTCTTGAATCCATTGGCGGACAGAAGTGGTGTTGGTGGTTAGGATCAAAGTGGCTGTCTGTAATTGGCAAATCGCTCCTAGGCCGATAACCGTTTTTCCGGCACCACAGGGAAGGACGAGCACGCCACTTCCTCCGATTGCCTCTCCGCCTGAATAAAAAGCGCTGACAGCTTGCTCCTGATACGGACGAAGTGAAAAGGGTCTGCCTTGTGAGCTCACTTCGGGCAGACCGATCGGACAGGCTTCACCCGAGTTGTAGCCTGCAACATCCTGCACGGGATAGCCTAGCCTGATCAGCTCCTGCTTGATCAAGCCGCGTGCATAGGGCTTCAATTTATACGGTTCGTCAAATAGCTCTGCAATCGATTTATAGGAGAAGAGCTCCGCGAGCAGGAGTGGGTCCTCACTGGTTAATACGAGCGTGTCATGTGATTGTTCCAATTTGATCAGACCGTATTTTCGCATCGTCTCAGAAATTTCTTTGACAATGGTCGGCGGGACACCGTATTTGCTATATGTACCAAGCGTTTCTGACACTTGTTCAGGCTCCATGCCGCTTGCTGCCGCATTCCAAAGTGACAGGGGGGTAATGCGGTACGTGTGGATGTATTCCGGGCTTTTGATGAGCTCAGCAAAGCCATGGATGGCTTGTCTTGCTTCGGTAAATAATGGGTGCTGCGTTTCCAGTAAAATCGTTCGATCGCTCTGAACGATCATAGGTAGATCTGGACGGTAAGACATGAGACTCACCTCATTAAAAAAAGCATAATGAATCAGAACTATGGTATCACAATCACGAAAAGAAAGAAAAACGAACAGGTAACATTCGACCCGTCATGGGAAAGAATAACCCAAAGTACCGACGGAAAGGATGAACGTGGGACATGGCAGTATGGGGCAGCTTGTTTAATCTTTTTTTGGTCGTGATCCTCGTCCTCCTCAACGGGTTTTTCGTGGCGACCGAATTTGCGGTTGTTAAGGTAAGGGAATCACGTATCGCGCAGCTGGTAGCAGAAGGGAACCAGAGGGCCGTTCATGTCGAGCAGGTCATCTCCAATCTGGATGCGTACCTGTCAGCCTGTCAGCTTGGAATTACCTTGGCCTCACTTGGGCTTGGATGGTTGGGTGAGCCGGCGATTGCGAAGCTGCTGCATCCAGTTTTTCACTATTTTGGTCTAAACGATACGTTGGTCACGAGCATTTCCTTTATATTGGCGTTTTCGGTAATTACCTTTTTGCATATTGTCTTGGGTGAGCTGGCACCAAAGACTCTGGCGATCCAAAAGACAGAAATGGTTGTGCTTGCGATTGCGGGGCCCATTTCGTTATTTCATAAAGTCATGTACCCGTTTATCGCTCTTCTCAATTGGTCGGCTAGCCGTATTCTTGCTCTTTTTCATATTTCCATGGAGCCGCACCAGGAAGCTCATACAGAGGAAGAGATTCGCATTTTGGTCAATGAGAGTCATAAAAGCGGGTTGATCGACAATACCGAGCTGATGCTGGTTGACAACATCTTTGATTTTTCCGAAACGATGGCACGAGAGATTATGGTTCCGCGTACCGATATGGTCGTTTTGAATGTGCGCGATCCATTTGAAGAAAATGTTAGGCTGGTTCAAAATGGACGATTCACTCGCTACCCGGTTGTGGACGGAGACAAGGACCACGTGGTTGGGAGCTTGCATATCAAGGATATGCTGACAGGACTGCTGGAGGGAGAGAGGAACGATCTCGAGACATTGATGCGCTCGATTTTGACCGTGCCAGAAACGATTTCCATTAGCCGTCTGTTAACCATGCTTCAGAAACAGCGAGGGCAGATGGCGATAATTATTGATGAGTATGGTGGAACGGCAGGCCTCGTTACATTGGAAGATATAATGGAAGAAATTGTGGGAGATATTCAGGACGAATTTGACGATGAACGGCCAGAAATCGAGCAACGGGACGACCTGCTTTCCCTCGATGGACGAATGCTGCTGGAAGAAGTCAGCGATTATTTGGATATCGATCTGGAGTCGAGCGAGGTGGATACGCTGGCGGGCTGGATTTATATGCAAATTGATCATCCGCCGCGTGTGGGGGATATGGTTCGCGTGGGGAATTACGAGTTTCTGGTAAATGAAGTCGATCATTATCGAATCACGCGGGTAGTGGTAAAAAAACTGGAAGAAAATACGACAAACTCCGAGGAAGAGTAGTAGTGATTCGACAAGTTAGTCTAAAAGAACCAGGCTGGCTTTATTTTCTGGGAAAAACCGCATAAATTATTGAGCAAAAGAACTTTTCATCGTGAAATAATATGCTATAATTGGACACAAGTTGCCTTAGAGCAACTATCAGACAGCTTCGTTGCCAGAGGGTGACGAAAGCAAGCAGAGCCTAGAGGAGGAAGTATAGATGAGACGAGTAGCAACTATGGGACTGACCGCATTGTTGGCATTTTCATTGGCAGCATGTGGCAACCAAGCAACAGGGGGAAAAACAGAATCGACAGCAGCAAATGCTGGCGCGCAGCAGACTGTGAAGCTAGGATTGACGCAATTCGTAGAACATCCGGCGCTGGATGCAATCCATAAAGGAATTTTGGATGGCTTGAAAGACTCCGGTTTTGAAGAGGGCAAAAATCTGGAAGTAGATTCGCAAAACGCCCACGGTGATATGAATAACACTGTCTCCATCGCCCAGAAGTATGCAGGTGATAAAAAGGACATGGTGATTGCGATTGCTACGCCGTCAGCACAAGCAGCAGCCAAGGCGATTTCTGATAAACCCGTGCTTTTTAGTGCCGTAACAGACCCAATCTCGGCTCAACTGGTCAATACGCTGGAAAAACCAGACAAAAATGTGACCGGTACGTCAGACAAAGTTTCCATGGAACAACAACTGAAGCTGGTCAAGACCTTCATGCCTGAGCTGAAAAAGCTCGGAGTAATCTACACCACATCCGAGGTAAATTCGGAAGTGCAGGTGAAGGACTTGGAGGAAGCAGCCAGCAAAGAAGGCGTAGAAATTGTCAAAGCGGGTATCTCCCAACTGTCAGAGGTACAATTGGCAGCTCAGGGGCTCGTTGGAAAAACAGACGCCATGTTTATCCCGATCGACAATACGGTAGTTTCGTCATTTGAAGCAGTCCTCGGAGTGGCAGAGCAAAACAAGGTTCCTGTTTTTGCCTCTGACACAGATACCGTAAAACGCGGTGCTGTTGCCACTTATGGTATTGATTACTATCAAATTGGCAAACAAACAGGTGAAATGGCTGCACGTGTACTGAAAGGCCAGACTGTAGCAGATACTCCTGTAGAAGTTTCCAAACAGGCCGACTTATACATCAACGAAACAGCAGCTGCTAAGTTTGGTCTCCCTGTAACTGAGGCACTCAAACAGCAGGCGAAAGAAATCATCAAGTAAAAAGAGAGCTTCATGCTCTCTTTTTATTCTTTTAAAAGTTTTTTAAACGTGGTAAGATTAGAAAAAAATTTTTTCAAGGGGGATATTTATCAGATGTTGAAACAGAAAAAAACTAGCAAAATTATTCAGAGTATTTTATTTCCTTTGGTGCTTTTGTCCGTCACCGCGTGTGGACAGCAGGGTGCTGCTCCAGCGAGCAATCAACCTGCGGCTCCTGCTACCGAAACATCTGCTCAGGCCCCTTCAACTGAAACCAAGCAATTGACGATCGGGATTTCTCAATTTGTAGAACATCCTGCGCTGGATGCTGCCCGTGAAGGCTTCGTCAAGCAACTGGCGAAAAATGGATTTGAAGATGGCAAGCAAGTGAAAATCGATGTGAAATCCGCGCAAGCGAGCATGGATACAGCAATCTCCATTGCACAAAAATTTGAGGCAGACAAAGTAGATCTGGTACTTGCAATCGCAACGCCAACTGCACAAGCTGCCGCTCAAACGAGCAAAGAGATTCCGATTCTCTTTACAGCAGTAACTGACCCAGTAGAAGCAGGTCTCGTAAAAGCGATGGATAAGCCAGGCGCTAACGTAACAGGTACTTCTGACATGAACCCGGTAGAAGAGCAATTGAAGCTCATCAAGGAACTGAAAGCAGATGCAAAATCAGTGGGTGTTATTTATAGCTCCGGCGAAGTGAATTCCAAGGTTCAAGTAGATGCAGCAAAAGCAGTTGCTGACAAGCTTGGTCTGACCATCCGTGAAGCAGCGATTACAAGTGCTACTGAAGTTAAGCAAGCGGCTGAATCAATGGTAGGCAAGGTAGATGCTTTCTATGTACCAACAGACAACATGGTCGTATCCTCCATCGCAGCAGTCCTGGGTGTAGCTGAATCACAAAAAATCCCTGTTATCGCTGGTGAAGAAAACTCTGTGAAGAGCGGAGCGATTGCTACTTACGGTATCGACTACACCAAACTGGGTGAGCAAACAGCTGATATGGCTACGAAAATCCTGAAGGGTGAAGCGAAGCCTGCGGACATGGCAGTTGAAATGCAAGCAGACATGAAACTCGTATTGAACAAAAAAGCAGCGGAAAAAATGGGAGTGACCATTCCGCAAGCTATGCTCGACCGCGCAGGAGAAGTGGTAGAGTAATAAACGCAGCAACAGGAGGACTTCTTCATGAATTTGGCAATAATGGGAGCAATCGAACAGGGTTTGCTATTCGGTATTTTGGCCCTGGGCGTCTACCTTACCTTCCGCGTACTAAACGTACCTGACTTAACTGTTGACGGTAGCTTTGCCTTGGGCGGTGCTATTGCAGCTAAGTTTATCATTGATGGAACCAATCCGTTTCTGGCCACCCTGCTGGCGTTTGTCGTCGGCGGGTTGGCGGGAGCCTTTACCGGTATTTTGCACACCAAAGGCAAAGTCAACGCATTATTGGCAGGGATTTTGACAATGATCGCCCTGTACTCAGTGAACCTGCGTATCATGGGCAAAGCCAACCTGCCGCTTTTGCGTGAGGATACACTCTTTACCTTCGTTCAGAATCTGAGCATCCCGAATCTGACAGTCGGCGGAGTGACCTTGATAACCGGAGTTGCCTTGGTATTTTTGATTGGTGTAATGGTCCTCAAGTTTATTATTGACTGGTTCCTTCATACAGACCTTGGACTGGATTTGCGCGCTACGGGTGATAACCCGAAGATGATTCGCAGCTTCGGAGTGAATACCGATACGACGACAATCGTCGGTCTGGCTCTGTCTAACGGTCTTGTAGCTGTATCGGGTGCGTGGGTAGCCCAGTACCAGGGCTTTGCAGACGTCGGTATGGGGATCGGTATGATCGTAATTGGTCTTGCTTCTGTTATTGTTGGGGAAGTACTATTTGGAAGCTCCTCTATTTTCCGCGTCACGCTTGCAGTCATTCTCGGTTCAATCGTGTATCGCCTGGTTATCGCTATGGCGCTCCAAGCAGGCTTGAACCCGTCTGACATGAAGCTGATCACTGCCTTGATCGTTATTATCGCACTGACGGTTCCGACCATTGCCAAGGGCATTTGGAAAAAACCGGCGATGCGCGCGGTGAAGGGAGGAAGCAGCGATGCTTAAAATTTCTGGAGTCAATAAAGTATTTAATGCTGGCACGGTCAACGAAAAGATCGCACTGCGCAACGTGAATCTCGATGTGAAGCCCGGTGAGTTCATCACCGTGATTGGTAGTAACGGCGCGGGTAAGTCCACGATGATGAACATGATCTCCGGGGGCATGATCCCGGATAGGGGTACGATTGCAATCGACGGCAAAGATGTGACTCGCATGGGTGAGCATCAGCGAGCAGGGCTTATCGGTCGCGTATTTCAGGACCCGATGGCAGGAACAGCTCCAAACATGACCATTGAGGAAAATTTGGCCATCGCGTTGGGCCGAGGAAAACGACGCTCGCTTTCCTTCGGTGTCAACAACGATAAGCGGGAGCTGTTCCGTGAGCAGCTGAAGCAACTCGATCAGGGCTTGGAAAACCGTTTGAAAACCAAGGTCGGCTTTCTTTCCGGCGGACAGCGTCAGGCGCTCAGCCTTCTGATGGCTACCTTTACGGAGCCGAAAATCTTGTTGCTGGATGAGCATACGGCGGCACTCGATCCAAAGCGTGCGGCACTGATTGTCAATTTGACCGAGAAGGTTGTCAATCAATTTAAGCTTACAACCATCATGGTTACACACAACATGGAACAAGCACTCAATATGGGAAATCGCCTGTTGATGCTGCACGATGGGGGTATCATTCTGGATATTCCTGAGGAGAAAAAACGCACCATGAAGCCACAGGATTTGCTGCGAGCATTTGAGATCGCTCGCGGTGGAGAAAGCTTAAACGAAGATCGTTTCCTGTTGACGTAAACATAATCTACTACCAGCCTTCCTGTTTTAACGGGAGGGCTTTTTCTTTGCTTCGAAGATAGGAATGGATTGCCCACGCTCCTACTAGCAAGATGGCTGCTACGATTGTAAACAGCATCGCACCTCCATAATGGAGCAGTACGAGACTACCCAGGTACGGACCCAAAGAACGGGAAATATCCCAGTGAGTACCCGTAATGGCAAAGTATCGCCCTCGCATCGATACAGGGGAGATGCGCGTGACAAACGCCAATAGCTGGGTGATTCCGATACTCTCCCCGATCACAAGCAGCAGTTGAAGGGCGATCAACGCAGGAGCACTGTCCAGGAATGCATAGCCGAGTGCCACTACGAAAAAGCACAGGTAGGAGCCCGCAATTAGCAGACGAGGATTCAGATGCTGTGTCCATTTCACCAGCAAAAATTCAAAGCAGAGCAGCAGTATTCCTTTTACCGATATGAGTAGTGCCAATGTTTGCAAGTAATTAGGCAACGTATTTTTCAAATGCAGCTGCAGATTTGTTTCCGTCTGTGCATAGAACAGGCTGATCGGCAAGGACAGCATCATGATGGCGAGTGCAGGTCGATACGCCTGTAGGGAGCCAGCAGCAGGCTGACCCGCGGCTTCGGTCTCGGTGAGCTGTGGCAGCACGGTATTTGGAATTTTCCACAAAACTGCAATCGTGTACAGAAATAGCGAGATAGCGGTAAACAAAAAGGCAAGCGCAGGATCAAACTGATAAATCATGACACCAACCAATGGTCCGATTGCTGCCCCGATGCTATGCGCCGTGTTGAGTAGTGCAAAGGCACTGGCCATTTGCGTAGCGGAAACGGTGTCAGCGAGATGCGCACGACTCACGGGAATGAATAGCGAGCGTCCAGCACCATTCAAAAGGTACAACAGGGCAAAGGCAGCCATCGAATCAGCCCAGGCCATTCCCAGCATCGCTATGCCTTGTAAGAACAGGGCAACGACCATCACGGGCTTACGCCGGAAGCGGTCGGTTATTCCACCAGCAACGACCGTAATAACGATTTCCGAAAGGGGCTGCAGGCCGATCACAATCATGGTCATCGTAATCGAGCTGCCGATTTTCTCGCTCAAGTACAGGACTAAAAACGGAGCGATCATGGCGCTCGACAACGAGGTGAGCAATTCTCCGAACAGGCGAACCCAAATCACTGGCGGATAGGTAGAGATAAATCGATGAATAGAGCGTAGAGGATTAGTCATGAGAAGGGTCCTTTCTATCACATCTGTTTGATATGATCTGGTTTCATGGTACAAAGGGGGCTAAGGTAAATGGATACTGCTGCTGCAAGCCGATTTTTATAAATTGTACGGTGGCGCAGCGCGGAGAAAAAGCGTACGATTATGGTTGATATTTTTTCATGTTTTTTTAAGTGATTGGTGGTGTTCAAAAGTGCAGCTAGTGGAGCAGTACATTCGATTATGCGCAGGCTTTCCCGAAGAAGCTCTGGGACAGCCGCAAGAAATAGCATTGGCGGAAGTCGCGACCCGTTTGTTTTGTACCCTGCGCAACGCAACCTTAACATTGAAAAAAATGCAGAAGCAGGGCTGGCTTATTTGGCAGCCAGGAAGAGGGAGAGGGAATCGCTCTGTACTCACTTGTTTGCTGTCCCCGGTTGATGTGGTTTTGAGTGTTGCCAAAGAAATTGTGCAAAAAGGGGAAATCAAAGCATCGCGGGAATTGATCGATCAGTATCAAAAAGAGTGGCCAGCACTTGCGGAAGAGTTCTCACGATGGATGAGTAGTCAGTTTGGACTTCATGTGACGAGGGAAAAGGAAAATAGTAGAGCCGATACACTGCGTCTGTTCTTTGATCATCCGTTTCAAGGACTCGATCCGATTCACGTCCTCCTGCGCTCACAAACTCATTTGGTCAAGCATTTGTTCGATTGTCTCGTCCGTTTTGATCCAGTCACGAAGAACATTGAGCCACATTTGAGCTTTTTTTGGGAGGTAGACGAGACGGGACGGGAGTGGACCTTTTTTCTGCGCAAAGGCGTCTTATTTCATCACGGACGCCAGCTTACGGCAGATGATGTCTGTTTCTCCTTTCAGCGATTGCAAGAGGAGAGGTCCAAGCATCGCTGGCTGACGACCGCCATCTTATCCGCTGTCGCAAAGGACGATCATGTCGTTGTCATTACACTTGATGCGCCCGATGAGCTCTTTTTAGAGGCGCTTAGTAAAGAATACATGTCCATCGTTCCCCACGATTATGCTGATCAGATGGGAGCGCAGTTTGCGCAGATGCCAGTGGGGACAGGACCTTTTCGCGTTGTGCGCAATGATGACTCGATGCTGGTTTTGGAGGCGTTTCAGCCTTATTTTGGTGGTCGTCCGTTTTTAGATCGGATTGAAATCTGGTGTGTGCCTGAGCTGCCTGAGGACAAGAAAATGGCGAAGGGATTGGACCGTACACAGCTTCTGCTGCCTGTCACTACGGGAGATCATAAGCTCGAACAGGACGAAATATCGTGGAGAGGACTTGCGAGGCAAGAGCACTGCTTTCAATACGTCAGCTTCAACGGGGCAAAAAATGGCCCGCTGCGAAATCATGCCTTTCGTAAATCGCTGGCGGGAATCCTTTCACCGAGTGAGCTGTGCGACGACTTGAAGGGAATGAGGGTGCCTGTATTTGCCTGGGGGACAACCGGCCCCTTTCTCGAGCGCAGTGATGAGCTGTCCGATGATTCTGCTCAAGCATTAAAGTCGTGGGATGGGAAAGGGTATGAGGGAGAACTGCTGCAACTGTATACGTATCCAGATCTGGATCATGTAGAAGACGCAGAATGGATTCAAGCAAAATGTATGGCACACGGGGTGAATATCGAGATCGTGTATGCCGAGCCTGAGGAGCTAGCGAAGCCAGCTGTTCTTGAGGCAGCGGATCTCGTTGTAGATAGCGCCAATGTAGATGAGCGAAGCGAGCTGTCCTTACGGGAGTTTTTATATGCGGATGCCTTGAGTATCACACATCATTTAAATGAGGAACAAAAAGAAGCAGTGGATCGAATCATGAGATGGATGGGACTAGCCAAAACACGAGAGGAACGGCAAGCTTTTATGACGAGGATGATAGAATTGCTTGATGAATGGCATACGTTTGTTCCGTTGTATTCGAATCGAGTAGAGATGCTTGCACATCCTCGTCTTTCAGGAGTCAGCCTGGATGCATATGGATGGGTAGACTTTACTCATGTTTTTGTCAAGACTTAGCGGAAAATGTCACAATTTAGTGTGAAACCGCTTTCCTCTTTCATCGTATAATTACGTAGAGAGATATTCTTATCAATAACATGACATCACCACGTTTGGAGGAGGAAGTGCGCGTTGTTTACAAGAACGGAAAAGGACAAACATATTTTGTTTGCTTCGATTCGATTGATGATATGCGTCGGACATGCAGACGGTTATATAGGAAATAAAGAATTCGATCAAATTCACGATATTGTGAATGCGGAGCATTTTACGTTAAAAGAACGGCAAATTTTGATGGATGATCTGGATTATCCGAAACGTCCAGAAGTGATCGTCGAAGATTTGGTGGACCTCACGCAAAACGAAAAGCTAATTATGATGCGTAAGCTGTACCACATGGCGCTGATTGATCGCAAGCTGTCTGCCATGGAGACGAGGGAAATTGCGCGGATCGCCTCTCTCATCGGTATATCAAAAGAAAAGCAGGCACAGGTAGAAGAGTGGATTCGCGAAGGCATCGCATGGCGCGAGCGTTGGAAAGAAATCGTTGGAGACTAGGGAAGGGCCCCATTTCAATTGGGGTCCTTTCACTTTTTTTGGTACAATAGGAAGTGTACAGGGGTAATGAAAATGAGAGTATTTGTGCCACGATGAAGGAGGAAACGTATGTTTCGAATCTTAGTTACGAATGACGACGGCATTGAAGCACTGGGGATTAAACGGTTAACAGAAGCTTTGCTCACCCTGGAAGGTGCAGAAATCTATGTGGTTGCCCCTGTGGAGGAAAAAAGCGGGGTAGGTCATGGTGTGACGTATCGGAGTGCACTAGCTCCAGAGAAGCATGATTTTTACGGTTTGCCGGTAAAGGCATGGGCGATTAACGGGAATCCCGCCGATTGTGTAAAATCCGCTTACTATTTGCTGTTTGAAGATGGTCACAAGCCAGATATCGTGTTTTCCGGGATCAATGTCGGCACAAACCTGGGCAGAGATATTTATTACTCGGGAACGTGCAGCGGTGCCCGTGAAGCTGTTCTGCTCGGAATACCTGGGATTGCCCTTTCCTACGATAACTGGTTCGATCAGGATAACTACGGCGAAGTAGTCGAAATGATACAACCGCTGGTAAAGGAATTTCGTGAAAAGGCGCAAAAACGGGAGCTACCACCGAATGTTTTCTGGAACATCAACATCCCGCATGTTCCACTTAACAAAATCAAAGGCATTGTGCCTGCAACTCTCTCCATGAATCACTATGAGGACAAATATAGTGAAGAGGCAGAAGGATTCTTTTTGATGCGTGAATATCCTGAGGTTATGCCGCTTGCCGAGCCACTTGATTATGATCTGGTCAAGCATGATTACATCGCGGTCACGCCTGTCCACATTGACGCGACAGATCGGCCCTTTTTGCAGGAAATGGGAGAGTGGTCTTTCGTAAAAGAGTGGGGAAAGCGAGAGGAATAACGGGATGGAGAATGAATTTTTTCCGCAGCTGACACCGGATTCAACCCTGGTAGCCCCTGACGAGAGCACTCAGGGAGAAGTTTTGGACAAGGAAAAATATCATGATCTATACAAACTGGTAGAAGAAGACGGACTCCCGTATTTCACCCGGTTAAACGGACATGGTGAGGTTGAGCTATATTTGGTATTTGAAACAGTGGATGCCTTTAGTGAGCAAACAAGAGATGCTGTTTCGATCGAATTCAAGACCTATCAAAATAAATTGTTAGCCGTCATTTGGACGCTTACCGATCCTTTGCAGCCGCTTGGCTTTCCGCTTAGCTTTGATATATGCTCAGCAGAGGAAAGATTTATGGCGCTAACGATCCTGCAGCAGCCGTTTACGTATCTTCACTATCTTGCCTATGAAGATGGACAGATCACTCACATCTATTCGGAGGATATTCATTTTTCTACGGATGAATTAGCGCGTGCACACAAAATGATTCGCTCGCTTTACGACGGCACACCCGAGTCGATGCCAGAGGCTGCCGAGGTCCGGGAAGAAGAGACACAGACGATATCCGCGTTGTCCTTGCCTGACGCTGTGCTTCTGGAAGCTGGCATGGCCTTTGTTTTACAGTACAAAAGGATGCTGGCGACGCATGGAGAAGAGGAAGCCCAGCAGCTTTTGATGAGCACGGCCCTGCAAGCGGTTTGGGTGATGCGCAGGCACTCCCGCAGCGAGGTAAGAGATTCCTCCTTTACGGTTTGGGCAGCTGAACGGGACGATCAGTTTCGTTTGGTGGTGACCCCGAGCCTTGCTCATTTGTTTGAGGTGGTACATATGTCAGAGGATGAAGCCAATCCCTTCTCTCGCTTTTTGATGACGCTGCCTGAATTCGTACAAACCGAAGACGCTTCTCCGCTTCAGCTTGGAGCCTTTCCACTTTTGCGCTATGAAAGCGGGCAGCTCTATCATTTAGAGCTGGATGAAACGGTTCAGGAGCATCTCGGCGGCTTGTTTACGCAAGCGTTTCCAGCGGTTCCGAATCCATACGTGTGATTGTTGAAACATTGCGAAAAATAGTTTCATAGGAATTTTTTGCGCTTCGATGAAATAAGGGTAAATAAGTCATTTTTCAACAAAGGATATGACAAGGGGGATTTCGAAGTTAAGTAGTACAGATAATCCGCTGGGGAGAGGTGACGACGATGTACGCTGTTAAATCCGATGTTTTTCAGGTTGTATCTGATTGCGCTCACCGTTTTCAAGAAGAGATTGAGCAAGTGGCAGGGCGTCATTCGCTAACAATCGAAAGGGGATTTCCAGCTCTGGAACTGCAAGTCCATCCACAATTCCAAGCGTTGTTGGAATACACACTGTGGGGGGAATCGGGCTTAGTCGCCATCCATGGCAAATTAAACGTGCGCGATGATGTTGGGGCACAAACGGATTCATTTTCTATTATGATGAAATTCTCTTTGTCATACGATCCTACGCTGGATATGGAAGCGAAAAAGCAGCGTATTGAAGAATTTTTGTATGGCGAAGTGGACCTTTTCTGGAACATTCCACCTGCAGGCCATATCGGTCACGTCGAATTGACAATTCGCTTTATGTATCAACCCGGTTCAGGCAGGCTTGGTGAATACGTACGCAGTGTTCTGGGCATCGTAACCGGAAAGATGCTCGCTGCTTAAAAAAAGCAATGGAAAAATAGCTCTCCGATCAGGGAGGGCTATTTGTTTTCGTTTAGGTAGCATTTTTCCAAAAGAGGATAGGTGATTGACTCATGCGTATATTCGTAGCGTTAGACATACCACAAGAAGCGGCAGCGTACATGGCTGACATACAGTCGCGACTCAAGCAGGAAATTAGCGTGAGACGCTGGCAGCCTTTGCATAACTTGCATTTGACCCTGCATTTTTTAGGTGATGTCAACGAAGATCTTGTGCCCGCGATATGCGAGGATATGGATATTGTCAGTGCGATTATCAATCCGTTCACCTTGCGTGTCGGAGGGTTTGGCGCTTTTCCGCATGCGGATAAACCGCGAGTATTGTGGCTCGGGCTACGCGGCCAGGTAAGCTCGCTTAAGCAACTACATCTATTGCTGGGAAAACGGTTTGATTTGCATCAGGACTTAGCCTATGATCGAAAAAGCTATCGTCCGCATGTTACCCTGGCGCACGGACCCGAAGAGCAGGAAAACGGATTGCCACTCGATGAATGGAATGACAGATATCTGGCCTTGGAACCTCCACAGTGGAAGGCGAAGCATGTGCATCTGTACCGATCTGAGCTGTTGCCGACAGGAGCGGTACATACGATTATACATACGAGCACGTTTGATAAAGATCACAGCAAAAAACAAGCGGTACCTGAATAGAATAGGAAGAGTGATTAGGGAAAGCCTTCCAGAAAGCGGTGGAAAACGAATGGGTGAGTTCACGACCGGCATTCTTTATCCACGCAAATACGAACCGAAAGTATTGATTGCCTTGTCCAAGATCGATCAGTCATACTTCCACAGAAACGTCAACGGCGACTGGAACGCTTTTTTCCTGCAGGATGAGTGGCTGCAAACCTCATCGACCGTCCAATTTTTATTGCAGCTGTCGAAGCACTACGTGCCGCTTCTATGGTTTCATGATGCGGAAGACAACGGCTGGGGGTTTCGATTGTTCGATGCCGGCTATGAAGTATCCTCTGCAACGATTAGCTACTCACTCGACGTTGAAATGGCAGAAGAGGAATTTGGTCGGCTCTATCCGGATGTAAACCTGCAGGAAAGGATTACAGACAGCGAGGACGTTCGCCAAAAGTATGAGGACATATTGGATCGGGTTGTACGTTCGGAGTTGTATCGGCGAGAGGTTGGGAAAGGGATTACCCGAATCAGGCCGCAATCCTTTAACCGGATCACGGGACCAAAACAGGTGCAACAACTGCGCTCGCTCTTTGACTTGCAGCTATTGACTGACGTGGATGACGAGACCGGGGCTTCTTTGTTATACGACTCAGTAGACCTGTTTAAGGAGATTCTGGGAATCGAAGAAATGGTATGGGTCAATTACGCGTATTTGGCCAGTGGTGGAAGGGAGTGAGAAGTGAGGAAAAGGGTGGGAAAAGCTCCCGCCCTTTTTAACGTGTTATTTTGGTTCAGTAGTTCCGTACTGTTTCATTAACTTCTCAATATCTACTCCGTTTATCACCAATCCGGAAATGTTGCAGTTGTCCATCCTGACATTCGATAAATTACAATCCCGAAACAGGCCTTGATCGAAATTGCATTTGCTGAATTGAACTGGGGTAGTATTGAATTCGACATCGGGCTGATTTGGGTTGCCAAATCCTATGCATTCGAAATGGGCGCCACCCCACTGTGCACCATTAATATGTAGCTCGCTCAAATTGGCATCAGCGATACGAAAACCCGTCAAGTTTACATCATGCATATTCATACCACTAAGGTTACAGCACTGAAGACTGAGCTGCTCCGCCCGTACATTTTTGAAGGTGGAATGGGATACATCTGCATTCGTAACATCCAGGGCAGCCTTGTCATTTTCTACTTTCATGGTCTCACTCCTATACGAAAAGGAATTGAATGATGCTTCCAGTGTAGAATGTTTGTTCTGTTTTGTCTATGTTAACCCTACTCGACACCAGCAATCGCGGAAATATTGCAGGTGGTCACAGCATATCACACTCCGAGTCCAAATAAGTACAATCATATAGTACGGATGGCACGGCAGAGAGGTTTCCGGGATGTAAAAAACCCAGAACCATCGAAGGTCTGGGCTAGACGAGCAAACGAGTATTATTTTTTCCACTGTCCAAAAATTTCATCCACATCCAAAAGCATGATCAGCTTGTCATTCATACGGGCAATTCCTTGCAAATACTTGCCGTCCACACCAGCGATGATCGGCGGTGCGGGTTCAATCAGCCTTTGAGGAATATTCAAGACCTCTGACACAGCTTCCACGATAATTCCGATACCCAGTCCTTCTAATTGCAAATCGACGAATCGTGTATCATCTGTCTCGGGCGTTGCCTCCAACCCGAACATCTTCGGCAGGTTGATGATCGGCAAAATCCGTCCGCGTAGATCAATAACCCCTTCCACATAAAGCGGTGATTTTGGAAAGCGTGTTACTGGCAAAGGCTTGATAATTTCACGTACTAATGAGATGGGAAGTCCGTAGTACTCATTCCCCATTTTGAACAAAATGGATTGGGCGGTCGTTCCTTCTGTATCCCATTCCGCTGAATTGCTTCGTTGTGTCAGTTCCATACAAACATTCCTCCCCGGACCACTTTCCATTCTTTACCCATATTGTACCATGGACAAACCTATCCAGTGAGGTTTTTCTTCCTCTCGAAGGCCCGATTCGAGAGGAAACCGATCGTCAAAGACTAAAAAGAAAAGACGAGCCATTTTCTTTTGGAGAAATAGCCATAATAGGAAATAGACCGACAAGCATTGCCTGTCAGTCTTTCTCTAATCAGCAAATCAGGAGGCTAGGGCTCACGCAAATCGTTCAGCGAAATACCTTGCTCCAAGGCAAAGTCAAAATCATCCACATCGTAAAATTGAACGGGCACAATATATTCCAAAATCCGATCCTGGTAGTCTGGCTGATCGGTAATCAGCGGAACTTCAAATCGTATCGATGTAAGCAGAAGCTGGGTTTCAACAGGATCAAAAATCTCACCCCACATTGCGTTATCCTCGACTTTGATGATCGTCAAGGTAACACCGTTAGGAAAAGTGAAGGGCACCTTGGACCAAGGGGCGACCAATCCTTTTTCCAGTCGCTTACGATTGAATGGATCGGAAAAAAACTGACTCATTTCCTGCATGACCCGGCGCACGTACTGATCGTCGCCAGAGTAGGGCATGATAGGTTCTGGGCTTTGGATAAATTCGTCCAATTCATAGATTGTCGACGCGGGTATCAGGTATTCTACCGGTTGCGATGGCGCCATCAACTCCCCGTAGATAGCCAGCATAATCGCTTCAATAACGAATTGTTTCGACATTTCGACAACCCTCCTCGTTACCATCATACTGAAATCCTCGATGGACAACAACCCCGGACAAAAAGGGGAGTGCAGGGCACGTATTCGATTTTCCACCAAACAGACACTGCTGACAGCATAAGAGGAAGTAGGAGGGTGCATTACTTGCTGGAATCGACATTTTTCTCATCACTGTTACTCATCATTACGATTAATATCGTGCTTAGCGGGGACAACGCGGTGGTTATTGCAGTAGCATGTCGCAAGCTGCCGCCTGTACAACGCAAAAAAGCAATTTTGTGGGGGACGTTTCTCGCCGTTATCGTCAGGGTAATGGCTACGATCCTTGCTGTTTATTTGCTACAAATCCCTTACCTGTATCTCGTGGGGGGCGTTATTCTTTTATGGATCAGCTACAAGCTGCTGCGGGATGAAGAGGAGAGCGAACAAATAGATGCAAGTGACGATCTCGTCCAGGCTGTCAAAACCATCGTTGTCGCTGATGTGATGATGGGGCTTGATAATGTTCTGGCGATTGCCGGCGCAGCAAAAGGAAGCATTCTCTTGATCGTGCTCGGTCTACTGATCAGCATTCCACTCATGATTTTTGGCAGTCAGCTCATTTTAAAAGCGATGGAGCGGTTTCAATGGCTCGTCTACGTGGGGGCTGCTGTACTTGCGCTGGCTGCAGCCAATATGATCGTGACAGAGAGAGTCGTATCTGATTGGATCGCGGGCCAAGGCTGGCTTGAGGCGAGTATAAAGATTGCGATAGTCGCCCTCGTCTTGATACTGGGGCTGTGGCAGCGTACCCATACGGGTGAAAAAGAGCAGCAAAGCGAGCGCTGATGATTACAACGATTTTACGATGGTAACCGATACCCATTCCTTGTCATACAGATTGATCTCGTAAGGGGAGTCCACTGGCGATCCGTCCTCCTCTTGCAGGATACGAATGATGGGCCGATTAACTGCAAGCGGGTTTACATAGGAAACGACACCAATGTGTCCTGAGCTTAAAAGGACTGTGGTCGCGATTGGATAGATAGCCACGTGCTGGAGAAAGATTTTGAGCAGATCAATATCAAAATAAGTATTCCCAGAAGCAAACAAAAATTCAGTGGCATCGCTAGGCGAGTAGCTTTTACGAAAAGGGCGGGGAGAAATCAGCGCATCGTATACGTCCGCGATGGCGACAATACGTGCATACTCATGGATATTTTTTTCACAGAGCTGCCTGGGGTAGCCCGTTCCGTTATAACGCTCATGATGCTGCAGGGCACAGTGAGCAGAGACGACAGAAATATTGTGCTGATGCCGCAAAATGTTGAAGCCATCCTCCGTATGGTATTGAATGCGCTGACGCTCTTCCTGTGACAGCTCTGTTCGCATCGTCAACAGCTCCTTTGGAACCTGAGTCATCCCGATATCGAACAGAAGAGCTCCAATACCTAGCTCCATCATCTGACTTTGGTTATAACCCTTTGCGAGTCCCACTACGCCAGCCAGTACGGCTACGTTGACAGCGTGGTGAAAAAAATAACCATCCAATACGTGGAGGTTGGACAGATTGACCATGACATCTCTGCGGCCGCTGAGATCGGTTAAAATTTCTCGAAACACCTTTTGAAAGCTGCTGCCAAAGTCAGGCACGGATGTGCGCCCTTTTATATGGGGCTGATCCATCAATGTCGTCATCGTCTTGTAAACCGTATCTACTGCATCTTTCCGAGTCTCATCGCGAATGACATCTTCAGGTATGATATCGTCAGTGTACTTGTCCTGAACGTAGAGGGTATCAATCCCTAAACGAACAAGCCGTTCAATGTAACGGGCTGTCAATTCCACCCCTTGACCCAAGAGAACGTTTCCATTTTCCAGGAACACGCTTTTGGCTATTACATCTCCCGGCTTGACCGAGGTAATATGCAGTTTTCTCACAACGAAAGACCCCTGTCCTTTTTTGTTTTAATGTGAATAGTCCTACTTTTTCGGTTAGTTGTCCTAGTGCAAATATATCACAAGAAAAGGAAGGAGACTACCTTTGACCCATTCTTTCAAAAATTATTTTAACGAATAATAATTTATATGCGGTTATGCAGAAGCCTCAATAGGGGCTTTCTTACTGTTCCGCGGCTCGATCCGATCTCGTAAACCAACGGAACGGGTTGAGTGACCAGCGTGGTTCATAACGAGCGTAGCGCTCTTTGCGCCGGGTCAAGCGCTGCTGCATCAGATCCATTTCAAAAGTAACACGACGCATTTCCAAGCGCAGAGACTCTTGCATCTCTTCGATGTCAGCGATTTTTTGCAGAATGGTTGCTTGCATATGGTTTAAAGAAGAGAGCTGAGTCAGTTCGTTTTGGAACTGCATCAACGTTTCTTGTACCGTCAATTCCATCTCGCGCATGCCGCTAGAAGGCTTATTCGGTGTGCCTACAGTGACCGCCGTTTCATCTGACAGAGACAACTCTTCGGAAAAGAGCATGTCCTCTGAAATCCGGCCTTCCTCAATGAGTTGCTTTTGAATCTCTTTTAGGGAGCTATTTCCACTGTCTTTACGTTCCTTTACTTCCTTCAGAAGCGTAAAGCCCTTCTCGCTGATCAAATAGTGACCCTGCGGATTTTTCAGACGCTCTTGTAAGGGTACAAACAAGTCAAGCCAGTTACGCAGCGTACGAACATGTACGTCTAGGCGATCAGCTACCTCTTTCGAAGCCATCCAAACTTGTACATCCATCCCGAATCACTCCTTTTTTTCCCCTCAGTATTCCCGGTGGACTCATTATAGCACCATTTTTTTCCGGGAAAGGCAAAATCGACAAAGGTTCTAAAAAGAAGTGATGTTTCGTCCGATTTGGACAGGCACGCATATTTTGTCAAAAGGAAGTGGGCCATTCATAATGACCCGGACATGAGCGTACACATGGAAAGAATACACGTCCATACCTATTGATGAGGAGAGGACCGTACGTATGCAGCCTGAGTTCTGGTTAGTTTTTGGATCTGCCGCAGTAGCGAGTAGTGTCGGCGGATTGCTGCTATGCTTGCGCGCGTGGTCTACCCAGTCCTTATTTGCCATGATCAGTGCAGGAGCGGGACTGCTTTTCGCAATTACGATGCTGGACCTAGTGCCACACGTACTAGAACAAGAAGGGCAGCGAGTCATGCCTTTTGTTTTGATAGGCTTCGTGCTGATGTTCACGCTTGAATTGATTGGCAAGGCTGGAAAAGAAGTGGGCTCGACCGGGGTCATTGGTGTGTTGACGGGTTTCTTGCTGCATGCATTTGTCGAAGGCATGTCGCTGATTGCGAGCTTTCAAATGAACGCAAACGTAGGAGTATCCGTGCTTCTGGCTATGCTTTTGCATAAAGTTCCTGACGGCGTGACGGTGGCTTCCTTGTTGCTTGCGGCTACGCGTTCTCGACAAAAAGCTTTTTGGGGGGCTTCCTCTCTCGGGCTTGCGACGATTATCGGAGCGGGAAGTGTTGGTATTGTAGAGCGCATTTTTCCCCCAAGCTGGTCAGGCGTCATTCTGGCTATGACCGCAGGCATTTTTTTGTATGTCTCGGCAAGCCACCTCATTCCTTATATTTTGAGTGCGAAAAAGGCGCAGCTCGGTGCTTATTTTGTCGGAGCGATTCTCGTTTACATGGTGTTGACCACTTATTTGCAAGGAAGTCATGTGCATGTATAAACAGCGGACTCCGTTGCCAGTCTAAGAAAAGAATGGCATTCTCTATCCGAGAAAAGGAGTCCTGAAGATGAAAACAACGAAAGCAAACAGCAGCATGGAGGAACAAGTACATAGACAGGCTGAATTCCCGGCAAAAGGAACCTCGCTCAATCCGCTGGACGAAGAATGGGTGTTTTCAGGCACTCAATTGACTTCAGTTGACCAGCCTGCCAGCACGGAATAGGTCAGGGTGTGTTATGCTTGGTCCCTTTTCGAGAAAATCCCTACCCAGCCCCTCTCGTAACCGTGGACGAGATCGGTTATAATGGCAGGGGAATATGTTGGAAAGGGGCATACATAATGAATACATTGTTACAAGGCAAAAATATCGTCATCATGGGTGTTGCGAATCACCGTAGCATTGCCTGGGGAATTGCACAATCCTTGCATAATGCAGGAGCGAACCTGATCTTTACCTATCAGGGAGAACGTCTGCGTGAGAACGTAGCGGAATTGACAGAGAAAATCGGAGCAGATTCGCTCCTCGTAAACTGCGATGTGACCAAGGACGAGGACGTAGAAGCAGCATTTGCGTTGATCAAGGAAAAAGTCGGCGTTATCCATGGTTTGGCACACTGCATCGCTTTTGCCAAAACAGAGGAGCTGGAAGGTGAGTACGTCAACACTTCCCGCGACGGCTATGCATTGGCGCAAGACATCAGCGCGTACTCTCTGGTAGCGGTAGCTCGTGCAGCACGTCCTTTGATGACCGAAGGCGGAAGCATCGTGACCATGACTTATCTGGGTGGCGAGCGTGCAGTACCTAACTACAACGTCATGGGTGTTGCCAAAGCGGCACTTGATGCATCCGTTCGCTATTTGGCTAACGACCTGGGCAAGGAAAACATCCGTGTAAATGCGATCTCGGCAGGTCCGATTCGTACGCTGGCTGCAAAAGGAATCCGCAACTTCAACTCCGTATTGAAGGAAATTGAAGAAAAAGCACCTTTGCGCCGTACGATTGACCAATCCGAGGTAGGCGACACAGCACTGTTTTTGTTCAGCAATCTGTCGAGAGGCATTACCGGAGAAATCCTGCACGTCGATGCTGGCTATAGCATCATTGGCGGCTAAATGAATAACAGGCTCCTGTTCCCCGCATACTATACAAAACAATCGTTTTGTTAACTGCGAGGAAGGGAGCCTTACTTATGTTTCCATTGATTACGAACATGGAAGAATTTTTAATTTATATGGGCGGAGGGTTTCAGTATTTACCTGCCCATTTCGGCGATGAAGCGGGAGGTTCTGGTCTTGCGTCCGAATCGCTCCCGGGGGATACCGATACAGAGGCTGTGCCTGGCACGGGTAATCGCAACATATAACAGTCTGCGTTCTTCCTCCAGGGCAGCATTTCCACCCTTGCGCAGCTCGTCCAGCGTGTATTCATGAGGGATTGCGCCTTCTACCAGATCGGGTAAAAAGACGTGATCGTACTCAAGTCCCTTGGCACGATGAATACTAAGTACATGTACTGCTTCATCAGGGAGTGGCCGCTGCGTGCGCCACTCTTTTTCGTTTTGGGTCATCTGCTGGATGTAGGCCAAAAAGTCACTGACTGTGGCATGTCGTTTCGCTGCTGCCAAGATCTGTTGCAGCTCGTCGCTCCAGCGTTCCCGGCCATCTTCCCGGTCGCGGGAGCGTTTTTTCAAATAATCCCGCAGCTTGCCATCCTCATATATCAGCTCGAGTGCTTGTGCGGGCGGACAGTCCTTTGCAGCAGATAATATTTCGGTAACCGCCTGCAAATGCTTTCGCTGGTATGGCTTTAGCTGGGTGAGAAGAGGCAGGACATGCAAAATCGGAATATCCTCGATAATGGCTTGGCTGCGTAGCGCGTTCCACATATCTGCTGAGATGTAGAGCGTTGGCAAGATTTCTTTCAAAGCGTCAGTATCATCCGGGTTGACTGCAAGTCGCAAGTAATGCAGTGTCCAGCGCACTGTTTGCCGTTGATAAAAGGAGTCTTCCTCCTGTGTATAGTGAAAGGGGATGCCAGCTTCACTCAAACGCTCCAGGATTGGGCGGGCGGATTCGTTTGTCCGATACAGAACGGCGCACTCGCCTAGAATGGCCCCTTGCTCGCGGCGATGAATGATTTCATCAACGATGCGTGATGCCTGTTCTTCCTCGTCTTCGGGCTCGAATATATACGTGTCTCCTTCCTCGCTATGAAAGGAGAGGCATTCCTTTGCCCAGCGAGCACGATTGTGGCCAATCAAGGAGTACCCCAGACTGACGATAGAAGCATGTGAACGATAATTCACTTCCAGTGTAATAGATTTGGCCTCCGGAAAATCGTTGGTGAAGCCCAGTATGTATTGGGGATCACTGCCGCGAAATCCGTAGATCGACTGGTCGTCGTCACCGATGACACATAGATTGTTTTGCGGCGCGGCAAGCAGCTTGACTGTTTCGTACTGGATGCGGTTGATGTCTTGAAACTCATCGATCATCACGTGTGTAATTCGATTTTGGTAGCGCTGCAATAGCTGAGTGTCTTCACGCAGCATTTCATAGCAGCCGAGCAGCATGTCGTCAAAGTCAAACCAATTATGCTTTTTCTTGGTTGCTTCGTAAATCGGATAGAGTGCTTGTGCTCGTTTCTCCGAGGAGCTGTCGAGCTCTCGATACGCAACGTCCTGAGGGAGGAGGTATTCGTTTTTCCAGCGACTGACGATCCCCAGCGCTTCCTGTATGTCATTTTCCTTTAGGGCGATCAGATCATCATGTCCAAGTAAAGCACCTGTTTCCCTCAACAGGCGCCACTTTTGCCAATCCTTTTTCAAGAGACGCTGCTGGTCCCAACGATCAGGCTGATGGTGCATAAGCATACGGTAAAAAATGCTGTGAAACGTACCTGCTATCAGCTCGCGTGCTTGGTGGGGAGGAAGCTGACGGGCAATGCGCTGCTTGATTTCATCCGCTGCCTTGGTTGTAAAGGTGACCACCATAATTTGTTTCGGCTCTATGCCGCAAGCTTGAATCAGATGGGCAGTGCGCGCCGTCATCACTCTTGTTTTGCCGCTGCCAGCTCCTGCTAAAATGAGTAAAGTTCCGTCTGTTGTCTCGACTGCCTGTCGTTGACCGGGGTGCAGCGGCTCATCTCTTTTTTGCTCAAGCAGATGCTGGATGCTTTTCTTTGGCGTCAAACGCTTGCGAAAAATCGGCGGCTTGGGTGGTGGCGGGGGAGTTGTGGTGCTACTGCCAATTGTTCTTTTTTTAGGCATGCGAAAGGAACCGATCATCACGGAATCATCATCTTCTATCGTATCGGCTTGCGGAGGATCTGATTGATCCGAAGAGAAAGCGAGTTCATCCTTGTTCAAGTCGTGCGCGGTTTGCCCATTCGTGTATGCTTGTCCACCGTCTGCGCCCGTATCTTTGCGCAAGGCTGCCTCAAAGGCGGTTGCTGCCGTCTCATCCAGCGCTTGCAGCCAGTTCGAATTTTCGGAACCAGCTCGGTCGCTATCCAAAAGCGGGCAGACAGCTCCTTCTGGATGAGCAAAATAAGGCTCGTAGCTTATCCCTGCAATCAATCGAAGCGCCGCTGCGCAGGCTGGACACCGTACCTGATCCTGCCGGGCAGCCATGCGCCAAAACGGTATGCGATTGTATGTCTCAGGTAGCAACAGGATGGGTTTGTTGTCTAGTAGGGCAAAGTTCATCATGACACCTCGAAAAGATGATAGGGAGTACCGGCGTATCTAATCGCTCGCCTTTACATGGAAAGAAGAAGTGCCCCCTGGCGGCAGGGGACACTTGCCAATAATCGTGTCGTTAGGATTGAGCGTGCAAAAGCACGGTATCTTCTGGCAGGGCTTCTGGTGCGTCTTCGCCCACGTAGGAAATGTTTACCCGCGTAATCCGGTGGTTTTCCAGCTCGCTGATGGTGAAGAGATAGCCCTGGAACATAACCGTCTTGCCATTTGCGACTTCCTCGTTTAGCTGGCTGTAGAGCCAACCAGCAATCGTGTCTACCTCATCGGAAACGACTTCGATGGTAATGTAGTCGTTCAATTCATTTAACAGCGTTTTTCCTGAAACGGAGAGAGCGTTGTTGGTGCTTTCTTCAATTTCGGGACGTTCATTCTCGTCAAATTCGTCCTGGATATCCCCAACAATTTCTTCGAGAATGTCTTCCATTGTGAGAAGACCTGCTGTTCCTCCATACTCATCGATGACGATTGCCAGCTGTGAGCGGCGTTTTTGCATCAATCGCAGCACGTGACTGATCTCCATCGATTCAGGTACAGTGAGGAGCGGACGGAGGAAGTTTTTTAATTCTGCCTTGCCTGTACTCAGAGCAGACAGGTAAAAATCAGAGATGTGGACAAAGCCGATCAATCTGTCCTTGTCTTCGTGAGCGACAGGGAAGCGGGAATGACGCGATTCCTTCATGATCTGGAGGTTTTCCTCAAAGGTGTTGTCATCGTACAGACAAATCATGTCAATCCGGGGAATCATGATTTCCCGGGCAAGCCGTTCGGAAAACTCAAAAACATTGTCAACAAGCGCCATTTCTGTTTGGTCGATATGCCCGCTTTTGTGACTCTGGTTAACCAGCAGACGAATTTCCTCTTCGGTATGAGCCGACTCATTCTCTGAAGCCGGTTCAATTCCAAATCGTCTGATTAAAAGATTTGCTGCTCCATTCAAAAACCAGATGAGCGGATAGCTCAGCTTGTAGAAAAACATGAGTGGAGCGGCCGTCCAAAGCGAGGTTGCCTCTGCTTTTTGAATAGCCAACGACTTGGGCGCTAGTTCGCCTAAAACGATATGCAAAAAAGTAATGATCGCAAAAGCAATAGCGAGTGAAATCGGGCCACCCAAGTATTGAGGTAAGTGGAAAAATGCTACCATGGGTTCGACGTAATGGGCGATTGCAGGCTCACCAACCCAGCCTAACCCGAGTGATGCCAGCGTGATTCCGAGCTGGCAGGCGGACAGATAGGCGTCTAGTTGCTTAGTGACCTTTTGCGCGTAGCGGGCTCTTTGGTTGTTGCCTTCGCTTACGAGCTGGGTCAGGCGGGTTTGGCGAACTTTTACCAACGAGAATTCTGCTGCGACGAAGAATCCGTTCAAAAGAACCAAAAACATCACGAGCAGCAGATTCAGCGTAATCTCCCCTATCGGACTCTCCAAGCATACCTCCAGCCTCCCGCAGTACGAAAGGTGGAGAATTCACCTCCGTTATTGTAAATGTACTTTCAATGTACGAAATCATTTGTGTAAACATTCGTATATTCGTTGTTATAGGTTAGTATACCAATTGGTCAACCGAAGAGTCAAAACGTTCCGATTCCCATATGTGCTAACAACGAGACGGATGGACATACCCGAAACCACTGAATCATACACATAAACGAGTAACTGTCCAAGGGAGGGGAGGAGACTGAACTGGCTGCATAAAAGCGTTGCAATTCTATCAGGTAGTGTGTTGGTCGCAGCAGGAGTCAACCTGTTTCTCGTCCCGCACCGTTTGATGGATGGAGGAATGATCGGAATTGGTCTTTTGGCGACGTATTACATGCAATTACCACCTGGTCTAGTGATGATTTTTGTGAGTCTTCCTGTGTATGTGATCGTATTTTTTTATGATAGACGGCTGTTTTATCACAGCTTTCATGGGATGCTCATCTCCTCGTTTTTCATCGATGTGCTTTCCGATTTACGAGGGTGGAATCTATGGTCAACCTCCAGCTCCGCAGTTACCGGAGGTGTTATGATCGGGATGGGGGTGGGTCTGATGCTTGCCTACGAAACGAATACGGGAGGGACAGACTTGCTTGCCCAATTTTTAGCCAGACGCTTCAAGCTGCGTGTCGCCCTCCTGATTCTAGCGATAGATGGATTGATCGTGGCATGCTCTCTGCAAACGATTGGGATGGAACGGACAATTTTTTCTTTCATCACGATTATTGCCGTTGCAGCGACGACGCATATGTTCAGTGGAATCAGCAGTAAGCGGCGGCCACCATACACTGTCATCGGTCCTCTCGCTACTTTTGAGAACCTGCAAATCCCTCAAAAGGGGAAGGGATGGCGATTGCTTTGGAGAAAATAAGTAGGAAAAGGATGAAATGAGGGACAAATTTTGTCTACCAATACACCACAAATGATAACGGAGCGTGTCGGTTATTTTCCCGGTCACGTCAATATTGGCTTGATCATCGGGAGCACGGGGGCGGTCTTGATTGATTCTGGACTCGATACTCAAACAGCCAAGAAAATTAAGAAAGGACTGGACGCCATCGCCCAGCCCTTGTGTGCTATCATACAAACGCACGCGCATGCCGACCACTTCGGGGGCAACGCCTATCTACTCGGATGCTGGCCCGAAGCACAGGTCTACGCGTCACCGCTAGAAGAGGCTATCATTCGTTATCCAATTCTCGAACCAATCTACCTGAATATGGGGGCAGAACCACTTGCGGACCTTCGTAACAAATTCCTTCTTGCCCAAGCTTCGCGGGTGGACCACCTCCTTCCCCTGGAGGATTCAGTAGAGATTGATGGCATAACCTTCTATATCCTTTCTCTGCCGGGACATAGCTGGCAACAAGTCGGTGTCGTGTGCGAAAATATTTGCTTTGCCGCCGACAGTTATTTAGGCGAAGAGGTATTGGAGAAGCATAAACTCCCCTTTCTCGTAGATGCTTATGAAACCTTGCTCAGCCTAAACAAGCTCTTGGACACGAGTTACGCGGGATATTTGCCTGGTCACGGACCATATATCACCTCCCCGGTCAGCGCCGTGCAAAAAAATGTCGAATGGCATCAGCGAATCTATGCGGTAATCGAAGAAATTTTGGAAGAAGAGCATACGTTGGAGAATGCATTGGCGCTCTTATGTGAGCGGTTACACATTTCGATGGAGAACGCTTCCAGTTTCGTCCTGTTTCGGACGGCGTTCATGGGGTATCTCATCGGACTTCAAAAAGAAGAGAGAGTTGAATACCGGTTTGCCCAAAATCGATGGCTGTGGAGAAGAGTCAAAACAGAAGTTCAGGATGGTGCAGTAGGGGACGAGAGGTAGTCTGCAATTTCGGCGAGCTTATGCTCCGCTGCTTCACGCACGGCTTTGGGAATGAAGAAAAGCTCTTCGGAAGCTGTGCTCATGTAGAATTTGGCTTCCAGATACGGATGCCCCAGCTTGACGGTGAGCTCGCCTTTTCCTGTTGTCGTACTGGTGAAGTTCGTCGGGATGCGTAGAAAATAAGTACTGCTGCTTGCGGAGTCGTACATGACGACATCATACGTGGGCATGGAATCCCCACCTGATCGGCGAAAGCCCTGCTGTCGCAGCATTTTATCGACATAGGAGAGTGGCTGCACGACGCCGGTCAGGGTTTTGTTTTTTAACCGCATGGACATCCTCCTCGGCTCACCCTATAAGAAATCGGGTTTGGTACCATCCTATGTGCGGCAATCAGAATTCAGACGTAGAGAAAAAAGAAATGAAGGAGTGGTAGTACCATGTACCAACAAGCAGATTTACATACCCATACAAAAGCGTCAGACGGAACCTGCGAACCGGCAGAAAACGTGCGATTGGCAAAAGAGGCAGGCTTAAAGGCTCTCGCTATCACGGATCATGATACAGTGGCAGGAGTTCCTGAGGCGCTCGCAGCTGGCAGGGAGCTTGGGATCGAAGTCATTCCCGGCGTAGAGGTCAGCTCGGTAGGGCGAGGACAGGATATTCACGTACTTGGGTATTTTATCCCGTATGAGGACAGCACTTTTCAGGAGCGCCTGGTCGGCTTGCGTGAGACGCGTCATGAGCGTAATCAGCTGTTGATTGCAAAGCTGCAGGAGCTGGGAATTCCCATTACGCTCGAAAACGTATACCGCCGCAAGCAGGGCACGGACAAAAATATTGGGCGTCCACATATTGCCGAAGAACTGATTGAGCTAGGAATTGTGAACACGATCGAAGAGGCTTTTGAGAAGTATTTGGGAAAAGGGGCGGCAGCGTATGTGAATCCCCCGCGCATTACTCCACAAGAAGCGATCCGATTGATACAGGAGGCAGGGGGAGCCGCTGTCTTGGCACATCCGGGTCTTTATGACGATGACGAGCTGGTGCAGGAGCTGATTGCTTTTGGGCTGGACGGCATTGAGGTCAATCACCCAGACAATACAGAGGAGCAAAGACTCGTATACAGCAGCTGGGCAAAGGAGAATGGCCTCGTCATGACCGGAGGCTCGGATTTCCACGGCTGGCGCGGTGAAGAGCCGTTTCATGCTATGCTTGGTTCCCATACAGCCCAGATTGAGGCAGTGGAGCGGCTCAGGGAGATTGCAGCAAAAAGAAAATAATGGCTCACGAAGAAACCCCCGTCTGAAACGTTGTTTGCACGTTTGGAGACGGGGGTTGTCGTTTTTGCAGCGGTTAGCTGCTCGGCCATCCATCATCTAAAGTATGGCGAGAACGAAGGAGAAGCCAAGCCATAAACATAGTGGACTGAACAGCCATGTATCGTTATGGGCAAATCGAGTATGTCTGACTTTTTTGAAGAAGCCGATATAGCGGAAATCGCCCACGGCGCGGAGGAAAAATACGACTGCGCAAATCAAGCTCCCCCATCTCAGAAGGGCAGGGGGAAACGATAAGGAAAGGTATCCGCTTTGTGTCAGTAGTAAAAAAGCGGTCAGTGTCAGCAAAAGAGCAACGATTAATGTCGGTCCCTTACCTGGGGTAAAGAGGCGGCGGGATTCATCGGAAGTACGTGGAATGACTTCACCCAAGCTCCAGCGTCCTCCCACTGCCCAGTAAATATGAAGCAGAGAAACGAAGAGCAAGATGGCTGCTGACGATACAACAAAAAAGGTGGTCATATGATTCTCTCCTCTACTCATTTTTGATAAAAAGTGCGTGTGGGTAACTGTTTGGCGGCAAGATACGGTAGCGTATGTTTTGGGTATGAAAGCCCTCGGCTATCTCATTTTGTACAGGTAGGGATTAATAAAATTCCGTTACGATGTAAGGGTAAACGCGGCTCCGCCAAAAGGTAAGGCGTAGCCGGGATTATGGATGAGAAAGCGATTGTTACTTCCATGCCAGAAAATGAGCAAGTGCTGCCTGTACATCCATTTCAGCGTTGATTTCGGTACGCAGGAGCCAGCCTACGTATATGAAATAGGCGAGCTCAGCTCGTGCTACAGCCTCGGTTCTCGAGACCCCATTCTTTTGGTACAGAGATGCTACATAATCAATTCTGCGTTTTTCGATTTCGATGAGGCGTTGACGGAGGGCTGCATTTTGCTTCGCCCACGCATACATGGCCGCTTCGAGTTTTTGTTCCCTTGAAAAAAGCTCGCCGAGAAGCTGCCCCAATGTCTGGTTTGCTGAGTCCGGGGTATGAATAATTCTTTCTGTTGTATGTTCTTCCCAGTAGCTGATCATGGAATCGAGCAAATCCTGACGATCCTGGAAGTGGTGATAAAAGCTTCCCTTGCTAATGTTCATTTCACGGGCGAGTGCTTCCACACGGACTGATTCGATGCCTGCTTCAGTGAGCTTGGTGAGTGCAGCCCTGACCCAGTCCTCGCGCATATATTGCATGGTTCACCTCATAGATACGCTAGCGTATGTTTTGTTTGTTTCCAGCATAATCCAACGGGGGAGGGAAGTCAAACAAAAAACAACCTTGCCGTCAGGTCTCGTAACGACAAGGCTGTTTCGTAAAAGAGAAGATCTATTTTTTGCGCAAATTTTTTACCATAGCGATGTGCTCGATACCAGCGTCATCGAAAATGTCTCCATACGCTTCATAGCCCAATTTTTCATAAAAACGCTGCGCATGAGTCTGTGCATTCAGCTTTAGTGTTTCGTAGCCTTGGTTCTGCGCTGTTTCTTCCATCACCATCATAATTTGACGACCCAGTCCCGTACCGCGCTCCGATTGGAGGACGGCAACGCGCTCGATTTTCCCTACACCAGGTGCATATGTACGCAGACGGCTCGCAGCTACTGGCTGTTCTTCCTTATAAACGACAAAATGAATCGTTTCGCTATTCGCCTCGTCGTGTTCATCGATTTCTATTTCTGCGGGAACTTCCTGTTCCACAATGAATACTGCTTTGCGGACGGACAGGGCATCGGCCATTTCTTTTTCGCTGCTGACGGATTGAATTTGGTATGTTGTTTGGTTCATCATGTCACACGTCCTTTGCTTTGGAAAAAAGATTCCTCCCTGCCAGTGAATGCACAGGGAGGGTTGTTATCTACTTTACGTTACTTTTTTAAGAGGAAAGTCTGGTAAACGCTCCAAATGCCATCTTCCAATTGGTAGATCAGGTGGAAACGGTCAATTTCACTTGTTAAATCGAGCTTCGCCATGCTCAACTGACCTGTTACATCCCGTAGCTCATCGTCGGACAGATCTCGTCCGATGGTCAGATGCGGAACGAAAGCATAGGTCTCTTTTTCGTGTACACATTGGTTCACGATTTTTTGGTGCAGCTCATTGAATGGCTCCTTGTTCTGGACAGCCATGTAGATGACGTTGTTCGTCGGATGGAAAGAAGAAAAACGGTGGAAATTTGCTGTAAAGCTATCAGTTGAGGAGGCAACCTGCTCCAGATGGCTAACCAGCTCTGGCAGCTTGGATTCGTCCAGTTCGAAGCCTTCTTTCAAGCGCATATATGGCGGTACCAAAGCATATGCCGGGTCGTAACGCTTTCGGTAAGAATTGGCGACTTCTTGCACCTTGCTGGATGGGAAAACTACGATACTGTACATCATAAGAACCACTCCTCCTTCACTATCTCTCATGCTCTTACATCCTATTATTTTAACAGAAAATTCTTCATTTGTGTAATGTTACGCGTGGGTCCGTATATTCCTGAGGCCGCAGGAAAGACTGTGTAGTGCAAGGAGGTGCCGTACAACATGTATATGGCCATGATGATTACATTCATTTTTCTCGTCCTGCTCTTGCTGTCTGTACTGACCTTCACCATCCTGTCGGCTATACGGAAAGGTGATTTCGAAGACGCACTCGTCCCGGCAGTGAAGGAAGAAGGTCCGCAGGAAGAACAGCCACGGTAAGTTTACCCGTAAAGCGTGCACAGCATGCGCGGCAGATTGGCTTGCCAAAAGCCCCACGTATGGTCACCCTCAAAGGTCTCATAGACCAGGGTGGCCATTTTCTTTTGCAAAATATCGCGCAACTCGGCGTTAGCAGAGACGAGATCGAGAGTCCCACGACCAGACTCAACAGCAGTCTCTTCTGTACCAATTTCCAGATAAAGGTTCAGGGGCACGATAAAGTCAGTTTCTTCAACACGCTTGTTTAATGCTGCGTCCATCGCAGCAGATTGGCATGCCACTTGGCCAAAGGTATGCGGGTAAGATAAAGCCGTAAAAAGGGAAACCACACCTCCGAGCGATTCGCCCAGGAGCGTCCGGCCGTTGCCGAGTGGGTGCGTAGAATAATGTGTATCGATGTAGCTGACAACCTCTTCTGCCAAAAAGCGACGATAGGCCAGATGCTCCTGCCCATCGGGATGGTAGCGGCTTTGCCGTTTCGTTTTATCCACAGGAAGGAAGACGGCCAGCAGATCAGGGAGCCTTTTTTCTTCGATTAGCTTGTCCAATAGTGTTGCCATTCTGCCCATAGACAAGTAATCTTCTCCATCCTGTACATAGATGACCGGATAAGAGTAGAGCGGCGAATAACGGGCAGGGGTGTAGACAATCAGCTTTTCCGGCGAACCGAGATGCCGACTGTCCATAAAGATTTCCTCAAGAGCCACAGCGTTGTCCTCCTTATGGGATGTTCTGGTGCTAATTATACAGGAGTGGGGAAGGCTTGCCCAAGTGTTTCGTGTGCTCGATTTGAATGAAAGGTTGTCGCAATTTTGACACCGTATGATACTATGATAAAAACGACTTCACTCGATTTGCGGAAGGGGTTGTCTCTTATATGAAGAAGCAGGTTCACAGCATCGAAGTCAGAAACGCTGCACTCGCACGCCTGTCAGAACGCGGCGTGACAGTAGAAGATATCGCGGAGATTGTGTACCTCATGCAGTCACCATACCATCCTGGCTTGACGATGGAGCCATGCATTGAAAGCGTCAAAGCTGTACTCGAAAAACGCGAAATGCAGCATGCCATTTTAGTTGGCATTGAACTCGATACATTGGCTGAAAAAGGACTTTTGTCTGAGCCGCTCCAATCCATCATCGCATCAGACGAAGGCTTGTTTGGTTGCGACGAGACATTGGCACTTGGTTCTGTATTTGGATATGGAAGCATCGCGGTAACGACCTTTGGTCATTTGGATAAGCACAAGGTTGGCGTGATTAAACGATTGGATACGAAAACGGCTGAGGGCCGTGTGCATACGTTTTTAGATGATTTGGTCGCCAGTGTGGCTGCCAATGCGTCCAGCCGGATGGCTCACCGGATGAGAGATGAGCAGGAGGCAGAAATGGCGAGAGCAGAGGCGCTGCGTGAGCACGAGGCTGAGCTGCGTGTGGAGGAGAAAGGGAAAGGGACTGAGCAGGCTGGGTAGGTTTTTGGTGGGCTTTCCTTTGGGGGAATTGTTACCTAACTACCTTTGAGCAGGCTAGCATGAAAAGCCATTTTCTTTGCGGGTACTGTTTTTGTATGCGAGGCGGTTTGTGGTTGTGAGCTGCTTTGGGTATGAGGGAGGGAGCCTGTGGAGGGGGTGGCTTTTTTTGCTGGGAGTGGCGAGATTAAACCTTACTGTTTTGTTTTGGGAAGTGGATGACGAAATCGCTCATGCAAGGTGTTTTACTTGGGTTTTTTAGTGTTCTTTTGGTATGAGTGAAAAAAATTACAAAAAATCATTATTTCCTCTTGAAATTGAATTAGTGATGCTGTATAGTAATAAATGTGATCGACGTCCGAGACGATTCGGGCCCTTAGCTCAGTTGGTCAGAGCGGTCGGCTCATAACCGATTGGTCGTAGGTTCGAGTCCTACAGGGCCCACCATTAAATGATTACATAAGTAAGTCCCAATGATCCGGTAGCTCAGTTGGGAGAGCACCATCTTGACAGGGTGGGGGTCGCTGGTTCGAACCCAGTCCGGATCACCATATATTGAAAAATCAGGGTTTGTAGGGCTACAGGGCTTAGGAAAAAGATTGTGGTCGAGTACAAACCGATTTTCTTAGAGAAAGCACACTATCTTTTAGTTGATTAAAACTAAAGGGGTGTGCTTTTATGTTGTTGAAATTTGCAATCAAGGATTTTCGGGATGACAGGGAGTATAAGAACTTGTCCTCTCGGACAATTGAGAATTACTTAGGCAATCTGCAAGAGTTCCATGATTATTGCGTCACTAAATCACTGCTTAATGTTTCAGATGTTACACTGAACATCATCAAGGAATATTTGCTTTATTGTCAAAGAGAGAAGAAAAACAACATCACAACTTCAAATAGTAAACTGCATGTACTTAAAATATTTTTTAATTATCTCCAAGAAATTGAGTTGATTACAGAAAAAGAAAATCCGACAAAACGTTTGAAGTATGGGAAGGAGGATATTAAGATTGAAGTCTTTCAAGATTCCCATATTAAAAAGATGTTGGGGTACTATCAGAGAATAAAGCAACGTGAAAAATCCTTTTATGCTTATCGAGATTATACGATTATTGTTTTCTTGCTTGGAACAGGAGTCAGACTTGGAGAACTTGTTAATCTTAGATGGTCTGAAATTAACATGGTAAGCGGAACCATTACTGTTTGGGGGAAGAAACGTCAGCAAAGTAGTATACCGATAACAGATAAGTTAATGAAGGAGCTTTGTGAGTATAAAGTCTTCTGCCAACAAGTATTTGGCAGTGTCAGTGATTTTGTCTTCACTTCCACTGAAAACGAAAAGCTTACCGAGAATGCACTGAAGTGCATTTTTAAGAGGTTAAAGACAATTATGAATTTCACTGATGTACGTCTTTCAGCCCACACGTTCAGACACAGTTTCGCACATCGGATGCTGATGAATGGTTGTGATGTTTTCACCTTGCAGAAAATGCTTAGGCATACCAACATTGCAATGACACAGCGATATCTTGCAATTTGGGGAACTGCATTAAAAGAGCAAAATGATCGTTACAATCCGCTGAATAACATAAATTTATAGTTATTGTAATGGATAAGGAGCAAGAGTAAGAAAGCAAGAGACATGCAAGGTTAAGGACAGAGGGAAGAAAAAAATTGTCTCACCTCAAGCACTGACCATTTCCTTCCCCAAGACTTATTTTTAACTGGCAATGGAAGAATTCGGTCTAAGAGGGGGAAAGGGTTTATTCTTCTAAGGGGTTAGAATTTTGAAAGGGACCATCCAGATACCTTAGAAAAAGTAAAAAATCCCAATAAAGTCGAGTTGGACTCAGAGATACTTTTCTGAAGTCCTTCGGCTTTTCTTATAGTTATAAGGTGTTGGGGGAGAGTATTCGATAAGAAAAATGATAAATCCATAAATCGAATTCAAGGGAAGAGAGTTGAAGAGTTTAAAAATTTTAATAAAGTGGTATATATTGTATTGGTATAATATTCCTAACATCTGAACAAAGGAAGTGAGGAAAGCATCTTGAGAAAACAAGCTATAGCTCTGACAGCTATGCTATCTATGACCTTGACCCTATCAACACCATTTGCTGTTCCAACCTGGGCGAATACTGCTCCAGTGAAGCAACAACCTGGCCAATCGATAGCACCTAAGCCTCCAGTAACGGTTCCAAGCACAACAACCCCGTCTTCTCCTGCTTTTTATGTAAATGGAAAAGACGTTACCAAACAGGGTGAGGCTACCTATCGCGCTGGAGTCTTGTATCTCCCTCTCGAATCTGTGGTAACAGGCATGGGTGATTCCTTTACATGGATTACAAAGCCGAGAGTCGCAAATGTGAAAACAAAAAGCGGTAAAGAGGTAATAGTTACGATTGCAAAAGCAGATGTTGTCGTAAGTGGCAAAAATGTGCCTGTTTCAACGTTACAACTTCAAGGGACGAGCGTGCGGATGCAGGCAAAGCCAGTTGTTATTAATGACATGCTTTATGTTCCTTACGACTTCTTCAAGAACGTTTTGGGATACCCAGTTGAGATCAACAAAAACGGTAGCAAAGAAAATATCACGGTTGGACAAGGTGCTCCGATCCCTACTCCTGTACCCTTACCGACAAAGCCGATTACAATCGATCCACGCTATCCTTTGCCAACTGGCACAATAATTCCTCAAATCACTTCCACTTGGACTTCTGATAAGCAGAAGAATATGCAAATTCTTGCAGATGAGTTGGAGTTTACAAATCTTGGAGCTGGAGCTGTTTACAGTCCTTATGGTAGAGGTGCTACAGCAATTGGTCTTTCGGCGAATGATCTTGAGAAATATGACACTTCTATTCAAATCGATGTGTGGATGGGATCAGAATATACTCCTCTCGACCATAAGATTCCTTATATTGCTAAGTCTCTTTTCCACTTCTATTTCTCACAAGACGGAGACAAACTTTGGAAAATTGCAGACGATGCTTTCAATGGAAAAAATGTGAGCCAGTATTTGAATAAGATGTTGACCTACAACAATCGTCAAGTCAAACTGATGAATGTTAAGGGGAGTCTTGTAATAATCGTAGGTAAACCAGGAATAAAATACGACAAAGACTGGAACGTAAGCAAATAGTTTCTTATTTTTCTCAAAGGACTTAAACCTTATATAGATCTCTATGATCACTTGTTTTTCACAATGACTGGGTGAATAATGGAGTATTATCTAATCCCAGCTTTACGTTTCTAAAACAAAAGCATAATTTAAAAGAGAGGGTAATACGATGAGCAGTAGATTGAATCAAGCCGACCTATGGCTTATTGAGGAGATTACCATCGAGTTACAAAAAGAATTTAATATCTCTATCGAGAAAGCCAAGGATTGCATTCGAAATTCTAATCTAATGCCAATGTTGTATTCGAATCCGGTATTTGTTCATCATGAAGACCCTACCTCTTGGGTTCGAATCATTGCACATCAAAATAAGTTGAAGAAGTTTATTGTCTAATGAGTTTTGGAATCTGTAAGACCAGGCATTTCGCTCTGGTCTTTTTGTTACTCTGAACAGTTTAAGCCTCCGTACTATTGATTGTTCTCTTACTCCCTTTCCCTTCAAGCATCTTCAAACACCAAATCGGTAGTAAACAATTAGTTTCTACATAAAATCTATTGGAGATGACAAATCAAATAGAGGAGGTGCTTTCTATTGTATGGGCATCAGTTTTATCGGATCTCACTTTCAAAAAGAATTGAGTATCTAAACAAAGAATTGCAATCAGGGAAATATGAATCATTAGAGGTATTAGCGGCGGCATTATTCATTGATATCGAAGATTTGAAGGAAGAATTTAGGAAGGAGGGATACTTCTTCGTTCAGGACTTGAATCAGTTTGTGCACATTCAAATGGGGAAGACGGGGTAAAAGGATGATATTTTATATATCCTCTTTGAGGAGTGGCCGATGGCGATGTGTAGGTTGACAATTATGGTAATGAGCCATGGGTATACAATAAGTCAAAATAGTGGCTCTTCTCTCCTGGGGAGCCGCTATTTTATGTTAAATGTCTATAGTGGAAATCAATTATTCTAATATACGCAAACTTAGTTAATATAAAAAAACATATTTGTATATTCTCTAAAGTTATTGTAGCATATAGTCAGATTCAGGAGGGATTATGTGGATGGGAGTAAAACAGTCTAAGAATAAAGATTCGGTAAAGGTAACACATGATTTTTTACTCGATTGTGCAAAAAATAAAAATCTTACTAAGAAGAGCTACAGGATCTTGCTATACTTGCTCACGGTCGCATCATCAAAGAGATTGGAACAGATTAGCCAAAAAGAAATTTCTGAAGAATTGGACATGGACAAATCATCGGTTTCGCTTGCCATTCGCAGTCTTGTCGAAGAAGGGTATATAAGTCACATTCCTTTTTTACAGAGTTGCCTTTTTATTGATCCAGATGATAATGATGAATTTTAGTGAGGAAGGGTTGTATAAACATGAGTAAAAATCGAAATGTGAAAGAAGTAAAAAATGATTATAAAAAACAGGACGAAAACGCTAAGAAGTTAATTAAAATCTTGGCGAAGATGCAAATGTTGGAGGAAGATTTCGGATATTTTCACGATTATTTTCATCAAGAAATTGAAAGTGCATTAAAAGAGCAACACCTACTTCAAAAAAGAAGGAAATATCAATTGATTTGTTTCACTCTATGGGGATATCAGGTCAATCTGATTCAATCCATGAGCATAGCGGTTGATTTTTTAAACAAATCAACGCTAAAGGAATATATGACGAAAAAATTCAAATTGGATAAAGCTATTGATGAATTGGTAAGGATTCGAAATCAATCGGCACATCCCAATCTTGATTTTGCAGGATTAGACATTTTGTTCAAAAGGAAAACTGCATCATACATGATTCAGATTATAACTAATCATTTGACCGAAAAATTAAAAGAGAAGTATGGTCTCAAAAATTATCAACTCAGTGAACTAACACAGTATCATTATGAAAAACAAATGAAAAAAGATGTTGATCGTGAAAAAGATTACTTTGTAAGTGCGATTGGAAATAAATTCAAGAGAAGCGGTTATGAAACAACAGAATCGTTTAAAACCAGAAGAGAATTCGAAAGTGGTAATTAACTTATCTGGAGAAATGAAAAATAATTAAAATGATTTGATTAGAAAGGTAAATGGTCAATATCCATGAACAAAGAAGGCTTCATAATCTGGTTGAGAAGTAGTCGCGAAATCAAAGAATATTCGATAAATAAATATGCGAATGCAATTGTAACTATCTCATTTGAGCTCAAGGGCTATGGACTAAGGGAATTGAATCTGTTCGAAATCTCAGATTCATCGTTAATTGATAGGATTCTCCTGCATCCTGAGTTTAAAGCTAAGGATAAAAAAGGAAATCGGATGTACAGTACAGCGTTGAAACATTTAAAAAAATACATCGAGCAATTTAGGAATGCAGAATCTAAGCCTCATATTGTGCCGTTAGTTGAGGAAGTAGAAACTGAAGTGGAAGTTACTAATAGGATTGATTCGGAGTATGAAGAAGGGAAAGAACAACTTCGATTACATAAGATTAGAGAACGTGACCCTCGACTTATTAAGGAAGCTAAGAGGAGATTCAAGAAAAAGTATGGAGAATTATTCTGTGAAGCCTGTGGAATTAATTTCGAGAAGATATACGGAGAGCGAGGGAAAGATTTTATCGAGGGTCATCATAAGAAACCAGTTTCGGAGATGAATGAAGGTGAGACTACAAAAGTTGAAGATATCGGAATGATGTGCTCCAATTGTCATCGAATGATACATCGTATTCCAATGATTAGTATAGAGGAATTAAAAAGGAGTCTCAAAGTTAATTTCTTTGAGGTATAGGGCAACAACCTGGGGGATTGTCTATGGTAATATTTTTTCATCATCGAGAACAAGACTATGAAGATTGGTGTAACGAACACAAAGAGGGATATGTATTTAATCATGCAGGAGGAATGACAGGTAATGTGCTTCACGTTGTTGGTTGTAAGCATTTAACAGCTTCACGTTACATTGGCACTTACACAACACGCTATCCAAAGTATTGCTCAGATAACATAAAGGAGCTATCTGACAAAGCCGATGAAGTCAGCAAACCGTATGGTTGGAGACAATGTAAGGACTGTTTTAAATAATAAGTATGAGATTAGCAAAAAAACTCAGTTGAATAAATACAGTGGGATTGTGATTGTGAACATTTCGTCAACTGGTGTCGTTACTGAGTTACCTCGCTAAGATTAGCTCAATAAATCCATTTCTTCGCCCGCTATCTGTAGAGGGACATGATATAATGTTCCTTTTCAAGTAATCGATACATAAACTGTTATTGAGAAAAATAGAGATGTGTCAGATCATTTGCTGATAAATCTCTATTTTTTATTTATCCAGAAAACGTGTCTTTTCATAAATGGTAATGTCCTCAAAGTTCCCCAATTTTCAAAAATGACAAATTGCTTCACGTTTCGACTCTTGGTCTTATCCCTCTATAACTGTATCAACATGTACGCTTTTACCACAAGGATTCCTCTTAAAAAGTACAAAATTAGCCATACAGTGGCGCAAGATAACAGAGAGACTTACCAACATAATGAAGGATTTGGAAATTTTTTGTCGAATGATTATGACGAATATAACAATGAAATTAGCAAAGAGGGATCATATGCTTATTAAGTGGGCACATCTTTCTGATATACATTACATGTACAAAAATTATGAGACTACGGTAATGAGGGACAAGCTAATTGAGTATCTTGAATCAAACAAAAATGATGTTGACTACCTCTTCATAACTGGTGATATAACACATAAAGGTAGCGAGTACAGCTCTGAAGTGATCAGTTTCTTAGATGATGTAATAGCCGCTATAGAAATTGAAAAAAGTGAAATCTTTTTGGTTCCAGGAAACCATGATATAAAACGTAACCCTATGGCAGACAGATTGGTTGCCAATATTTTAAGTTCAAACGATGCAAAACAGGAGATAAATAGTTTGGATGACGATACATATCAATTCCTCGTATCTGGACAACAACCGTTTTTTGATTTCTATAGGAGTTTTTTGGGGGATGAATATCCTAAAGATGCTTTACATTTTGTAAAAAAGCGTGAGGGATTTAATGTCATCCATATTAATACTTGTTTAGCTGCTGGAACAACAGGATCAGAGGGTAACATCCTTGTAGGGCTGAATAAGCTATACGAGACTTTTAAGCAAATTCCTGACGATGATACCATCAATATTGCAATTGGCCACCATACAATTGGATGCATTCATGAATCAGAGAAAGAAAGTTTACTGCATAGATTCTCTGATGCGAAAATAGATATTTATCTAAATGGCCATGTCCATAGAGCAAAATATCATCACGATACAAATAACTATAATGAAACTTATTTCTTTACATCAGGGTCGTTTATGGTAGACGAATATTCTGATCCACTTTTTATGACAGGATTCATTGACACAGAAGAAGCTTCTGGCGAAGTTGTTTATCATAAGTGGAATAGCAGAGGTGAGTTTTGGCATATTGACAACACAGTGGGGAGGAAAGCAAAAACTGGTAACTATCCCTTTGAAATCAACCGATTAAAAAAAAAGACAAATATAGCTGAGTGCCAACATTTGAAATCTGAGGTTGATGAAGTTGACGTTGATGAAGATGATTTTAAGGATTTCTTAATTGATTTTCATACTACCCTAAGTTCTGGATACCAAGTGAATGAAGCATTAGTTCCAAAAGATATTACCGAGAAATTTGTTAATATGCTGTGTTCTCCAACGTTCAGATATCAATTTGATAAATGTTCAATATACTTCCCGATAATCAATAAAATGTTGGGTACAACATCATTTTTCGGCATTGATAAAAGGTTCATTATTCCAAATGTCATTTTTACTGAATACTTACACGTTCTATATAGTCAAAGTAATGGAGATTTAATACTGCTCCATATGATAAATAATTTGTATAGCAAGTATGGGAGTAAAGTTAGTTATTCTGAGGACAGGCTTAAATCTTATATTCGCATACTAATTTTTTGGAGTATTTATGAGTGTGATATTTTCAATGAAGATAAGCGACAAAAGGATGTAATATAAATGGATTTTTTTTTAATGAATAAGTACCAATCTGTTGAGGAAAATGTTCTTGTTACATCTAAGATCTTGTATGAATTATTAGATAAACAAAAGCATATAGACCAACTTTTTCTGGAGTTTGCTCAAAGCCGAAACATCACTTTGAATTTGAATATTGAAAGGGTACTTTATTTATCTCTGACTTTTTTATATTCCTTTGATTTAATTTGTTTGAATAACAATCTTGTGATGAGGACGAAGAAGAATGATACTTAATGAGGTAATTATATATAGTCATCAACATAAAGAAGTTTTGAAGGAATACAAGTTTAATCCTTTTGGATTAAATGTTATTGTCGGTGAAAAAAAGGGGAAAGGTCAGGAAACCAATGGGGTAGGAAAGACCACAATGGTTGAGTCAATAAACTACCTCTTGGGTGGATCTTGTCCTGAAGATTTTTTCGGAAAACAGCCTCTTACTGAGAAGGATATTATGATCATTCTTCAACTTGTCTCTGAGGGTAAGATTCTTTATTTAGGTCGTTTAATAAATCAGCCCAATAAAGGCTTTATTCTTCCTGGAGAGACACTATCATTTGACTTATCCAATTGGATTGATAAAGAAGATGAGGATTATAAAAAGTATATACAAGATGTAATCATAGGTTTGAAACCTGAAGATCCTTCGTTCTCTGCACTTAGAGAATATATAATTCGTGACGAAAAAGCAGGTTTTATAAAAATTGGATTGCCTGACAGAAATGCAATGTATGAAGCAATTTATCTTGCTTTTTTGTTTGGTTTACCACATGACTTTGAAAAAGAAATAGCAAAATATAAGAAGATGCAGAGAGATAACAATCAAAAATTAAACCTAATAAACGCTCTAAAAGATGAAATTAGTGATTTAAGATTGCGCGAAAGAAAGCTAAACAAGGAAATTCAAGAATTGGATGCTATTATCCAAAAGGTTAACTTATCCAAAAAATTAACCAAGGATGCAGAAAACTATCAAATTTCTAAAACGGAATACAATCAAATCCAAAATTCACTCTTTGAATTACAACATATAAAAAAACAGTATCAGAGCAATATTAATGATTTGCAAGCAAAATTGGAGGAAATCAAAACAATAAATGATATACAACCGTTTTATGAGCAGATAATTGGATATTTTCCAGAACGGGTCAAGAAAAATCAAGAAGATCTACAACAATTTTATAGCTTTATGGTGGAAAGTAGAGGCAAGTATTTTTCCCATAAAATAAGTGAAATTGATTACGAAATCCAACAAAAACAAAATAGAATTGAAGAGCTAAATAAGGCGATAAAGAGGCAGACGAAATCATTTAGAAATACGGATATCATTTCAGATATTACGAAAATTACTGAAGACAAGAATATAAAATATGAAGAATTAGCGCAAATTAAAGTAAAAATAAGTATGTACCAAGAGAAGACAAATATAACGGCTGAAATAAATAGGATAAAGCAAGAGGTACTAAGGCAAATTGACATGAAACTCGATATTTTCAAGAGTTATGGAAATAAGATTTCAGAAATTAAGGAGTTGTTCAATAAACTTGTATCAGAAGCATATGATGAAACTGGAGTTTTTGACATCGAGTTAGTAAATGATACTGCTCTGAATGCTACAACTGGAAGGGTGAAAATTAACTGTACAATTGATGATGAAAAATCACACGGGCGTCTACATATGAAAATCAACATGTTTGACTTAACTTGGTTATTACACGGACTGGATAAAAGAGACAATTTAACATTTTTAATACATGACGGTTCTTATTCGAAGCCAAACGGAATAGCTAAATTCAAACTTTTAAAGTGTATAGATAAAGAATTAAAGGTTCGTAAAAAAGGACAATACTTTGTTACGATTAATGTAAATGAATTAGAGGAATCCGAAATTTCCGAGCTGAATGATGACAAATGTATTGTAGCAAAGCTTATTAGAACAGAAGATAATAAGCAACGATTTTTTGGTTTTAGATATACCTCATAGATGAATCTAAGAAATAGATATAAAAAAGTCTGAGCCACCTTTATTTAAGGTGGCTTCATTGTGGTGCCTTACGGAACCAAAAACATCATTTCAGACCTGTTAGTACAACTCTATTGTATGATGAAAGGGATAGATAAAATACTTAATTAGTTTCGAGAAATATCTTCACCTTGAGCGACGTCAGCAATAATGCTCCAGCACTTCTTCAACTCCTCGAAAACTTCAGGATTTTCACTGTATCGTCTGTTTTCAAGGAGGTCTTTTAGATTGGATGGTAAATCAACTGTTAAGGGGGATGTCTTTTGTAAGAAAGTATGTAAGACCTTTAAAAGTACACAGCATCTAATAGGATCATCATCTTTAAAAAGCTCTACGGCATGCTGAAATATTAACCGATCTTCTTGAGTGATTTTCATACTTTTCAGTCCCATCCATTCAATTTATTCAATTATACTTGTCTCATCATGTTGTGAATAGCAAATTAAGTTCTCATAAACTTATTAAAAGGGGAATGTTCATTTGAGATCCTTAAAGGATAAAATTATTGAACTACTAAAAGATCAAAGTGGTTTAACCGATAGAGAAATTACCGATATACTGTTAGGAAAAGGAATGCCGCAGCAGTCAGTTAATCAGGCATGTAGATCTCTTGTAGAGAAGGGGATAATCGAACGAGTCAATAGAAATAACGGATTATTAGGAAATTACATCGTTACTGGCTCACTAAAAACAGAATCGATTATGATACAGAAGCTTGAGATCTTGGAAAAGAGTGCATCTGTATTGACAGAGGATACCTTGAAAGAGGTATTGAAAAAACATCTACAATCGGATGGCTGGGAAATGGAGATAGCATGGGGGAGAACTCCTGGAATCGACATAAATGCGTATAGAGGTACGGAACGGTGGATTATTGAAGTGAAAGGCTTAGGGTCATCGAACCCAATGAACGTAAACTACTTTTTGGGAGTCCTGGCAGAGACACTACAAAGAATGGATGACCCAGATGCGAAGTACAGCATTGCACTACCTGATGTTAAACAATTTCGCAACCTTTGGGGAAGGCTACCGCTATTGGCTAAGAAAAGGACTGGAATTTCGGCTATCTTCATTAATGAAGCAGGGGAAGTAATCGAGAGCACAACCTAAAAGGTAAAATGTTCTATTCTGCCCAGGGGATGACGAGAACTATCATTCTTTTTGCTGTTGAGATATTAGTCTCAGTTGTTTTGAGTGTAGGAATTCCCTGCACTTATGAACGACTCTAAAGTCATAATATATGTAATAATCACTACAACTCCTTTAATGAGAGGAAATAGGGGGAGATAGAAGTGGATTTATCTCAAATCATTGAGTTTGAAAACGAAAGTACCTATGTAGATTTCAAGAAGAGTCAATACCAAAACAACGAAGATCTATTGAAAGATATCATGGCGATGGCAAATGCTAATATTGAAAATAATAAGCGATACATAATCATTGGCGTTAAGCATTTACCAGATGGAAGTAGAGAGGTTCATCCGATTCCCAAAAATGAGTTTAGGGATGATTCAGTCTATCAGGAATTAATCAGAAGTAATATTGAACCAGAAATTCAGTTTCAATATGTGCCATTCACTTATAAGGGCAATCTTCTCGGTGTCTTTGAGATTACGGGATGCAATAATCGTCCATATGTAATGAAGAAGCCGTACAAAAATCTGGATCAAGGCCTTTGCTATATTCGTAGAGGTTCCCAAAACGGGAGAGCGATAAGGGAAGATCTTGAAGTCATGTATGAGGAAAGGTATAAACGGCAACGAGAGCTTGAGATCAAGAACTCCTATTTACATCTCTTAAAACAAGAATTTAAGAATAACAGTTGGCTTTTGTGGCGTATGGATATATTCGTCTCAGAGGGACCTATCATCAAAGAACTTTGGGCGACAGCAGGTGAAATCTCAAATCATTTTGTTTTTGAGGCATGGGATTCATTAATGCGATCAGGCATCATCGCTTCTCTTGAGTTTGAAGAAATGGAAACATATCGCTATGCGATCAAGGCCATGCGGGATGCCATTTATTATGTTAGAGAGGCATCTGCAAATTGGATGCGAATACTTGCCTGGGATCACCCTATTGTAGAGTCGAAGGTTACAATACTTGAACTACGACAATCAATTCCGCCTAAGCAGGTACTTCAACAAAACGTTAAGAATTGTAAGGATGCAATAAATACCGCAAAAGAAGCAATTCGTGTGGCGATAGAACGTTTAGAATCCAGGCACAATGTATAGATAGGGCGCTCATTTTTAAGCAGAATTGCTTTTTTAACAAGTTGGAAAAGGGGTAAAGGATTGAGCAACCGATAGGAAGCCTACAAGTTAACAGATCGGAGAAGAGGAGTATCTCATCTCTCACCGATTCCAACTTATATTTAATATCTAATGGATCGCATCCCTGAGCGTTGGTGATATTTTTTGATAACTGGATTTCAATGTTTGAGATTGAAGACTGTCGTCGTTTAGATTTATTAATAATTGAACAAACCTTCTTTTAGTTCTTCTCCATGACCAGTACCATCACCATTGTCAATCATTTTGAATAACGTCCATCTAACTCTACTTTCTGTAAAGTCCCAGGTTCTAATCGTGTATTCTTCTTCGTTCCTCGTAATCCAGACTCTATCCAAATCAAAATCTTCAATTTCAAAGTTTTCATCTCCAAACACTTCGATAGCAAGGCTTCTAACTGCCATAGGAATTTCCATTATGATTTCTCCTTTGTAATTTGATTTCCGATTTTCAGTATAGGTATTTGGTCAATACATTTGAACGAGAAAACGATCGAGTAACATCTGCTACCTTCAAAAGTAGAGGGGAGACCAGAGAGAGGAGAGTGTGTGAATTTTTCCCTTCTCCCAACTACTCCTCAATCCCTACAACAACACCATAATCATGGCATTGGATGGTCATGTACTCCTTATTATAAGGAATTGCTATTGGAACACTTCCATTTGCTCTGATGACAAGCATAATTGTGGGATTGAGTTCGTCTACATATGCAACATATTGGCTCACGATTTGATAAGAGCTACCTTTTTTTAAAGGAATGATTGTCTCTTCCCAGATAACTTGCGAGTCTTTCCAGATATCTATCACTCTGCATCTTTCCATTCTGTGGATTTTTCCAAGGAACTTATAATCATTTGCTTCCCAATTCCACGAAAACACACCCTCTCGGCAAGCGATAAAGCCATCTTCTTCCCATGGATAGATTTGATCATCCTCGGTTTCGTTTCCGTATTTGTCTACACCTGTATCTAATGCTTGTTGCTGATCTAAGATTTCCTGGCGTAAGCAATCGATACTTGCCAACTCTTCGTGATCGATAATGGACAAAACTCCGCACAAATCATCTTCATGATCCCCGTATATATACATGACCTGTGTTAGATTTGCATTGCTTTTGGGTAAATGCAATAGCTGAACCTCTTCCTCTTTGTTGCTGCCTTTCCAGTTGTTTAGCTCAATTACGTTGTTCATGGTTATTACCTTCTTTTTTTACTGTTACTCGATTAAACGGAGGACTTGGCAAGAAGTTGCACCTGGAGAAAAATTTTATAATCTGCCCACAGAAACAGCCTAACAGGGTCATTGGTATAGTGTATAAGCCTACTCCCTGTCTTTCCTTCCCAATCAGTCAGGAAGAATTAAAAGCCAGGTTAGATCAATTGAATGTTTCTCATTATGATGATGAGGTGTACATTAATATCTACTTGATTGATTCCGATTTTCGCTCAAAAAAAGCAGGCCTTGATAGCATGGGGATGCTCAGACATGTCCATGTCACATCTGATTTTTTGAACTGGTACATGTCAGAAGGCATTGGGTATTTGAATCGAATCTGGATGTTAGATTAAACTGATACTGTTTGTTATACAACAGCATTGAGTTTATCGTCGGTCTGTATCATTTGGCGTATTGACTTGACTTGGCAACTTAGGTAGAATACAAAATTATTAGTCCAATATAAAAACAAGGGTGATCTAAATGAAAAGGTCAAAAAACTTTATCAAGAACAACCTAATAAAACGTTGAACGCTCAGGTAGAGATGCCTGAGCGTTTTTTAATGGTGTTTTGAATGCAACTCTATTAACAATCAAACAAGGAGATGGTATCAAATGAAAACTCTGTTACACAAATTTACTCAAAAGCAGTTTGTCCAGAACGTCATTATTGAAGTAGTCGCTGATTTACTCATGATTGTTATGGCCATCGTCGTTGCTTACTATATCAGGACTATATTGTTTTAGTCCGTATCACAGGGAGGAGAATTATGATGAGTCAAAACCAAGAAATCGACCATTACCATCGTTTTATTTCGATTTTGGAGAACGAGGACGAGTGCCTGTTTGTTATTCCAACATCGATCCTCAAGCAAGCTGACATGCAGATCGGTGACGAGTTTATCGCCATGCCGAAAAAAGGCGGAGGACTGGTTATCAAAAAGTTGAATGATACGGAACTGTTTCTGAATTTGGAGATTACCTTTTGATAAACCTCATAGGAAAGAGGTGGAATTATGTTAGCAGACGAAGAATGTACACTTCAAATAACTGTGAAGGCTTGCATATGCGGAAGCATTGCAAGATATAAAACAGGCACAGTAGCACATTATATAGGTGCTAATCGAATCTTGTTGCACAATGATCCTCACTACTATTGTTCTTTTTGCAAGCAAATTACCTATGATATCAATTTGAAAATCACTCCATTATTGAAATTTGCTTATTCAAATGGATTAAAGGAGATTGATTGGAATCAAAGAGAATGAGGTCTGACAAGTAATGTGATACGCAAAAATGGACAAATGTACCAAAGGAGAAAAAGAAGAAGCATAAAAAAACAAGGATATCAATTGATGGGGGCATTGTTATGGAAAATGACTTCGAAAAAGTAGCCGTAATCGAAAAGAAATACCCTAATCTTTGGAAGTGGAGAGCCACAGAATGTATAGCGTCGGTTTGTTCTCAAGCGGTAATGGATGAAGTTGATCAAAAAGCTTGATAGCTAATTACGTAAAATAAACTATTGATGGCTGCAACAAAAATAACATTTGTTCGTTTAATCGAGTATACAGGATTGTTGTAGACAAGCTGACTTGGAGAAGCATAACTTATTATGAAAGACTTCATATAACTTATTCATATTATTCATACAGGTTGTGTATCAATTGCACAATTTTTATGCAAGACATCACACATAGTATGAAGAAGTTACACAAATGTTATGAATAAGTTTCATAACTTAGTATGAAATATCTCAAGGTCAGAACGAAAAACTGTACCGTTGTTTGTTGATACAATCGAAAAAATAAAAAAAGGAGTGATTGGAAGTGATAAAAAAATTGAAAGTAGTAGCAACTGTGTTGTCTACGGCAAGCGCATTGTTAGCGAGTGTTACCGCTGTTTATGCGGCGGAAAAATATTCACTAACTCAAGTCGGAAAAAACTATGCTATAAGGGCTCCTGAGAAGCCGGATCAAAGGTATCCATTCCCAGAGGGGTGGACTCCAAATCAAATCATGGCTACATGGACCTCTGATAAACAGAAGAATATGCAAATTTTAGCGGATGAGTTGGAGTTTGTAAATCTTGGAGCGGGTGCGGCATATAGTCCATATGGTAAAGGGCCAGGGACTACATCAATTCTTGTGTCCGCAGATGCAACTGAAAATTACGATACTCTAATCACTATCAGTGTTTGGAAGGGCTCCAACTACCTACCACTTGATAATAAGATTCCATATATTATGAAAGAACTTTTCCGATTCTACTTCCCAAATGAGGGATCGAAGCTATGGCAAATAGCAGATGATGCGTTTAATAATAAGAATGTTGACAAGTACCTTAATAAAACTCTGACATATGATGACCGTCAAGTAAAAATGATGAATGTACAAGGAAATCTTGTTATCGTTGTCGGTAAACCAGGTACCAAATACGATAGTGAATGGAATGTAATTAGATAGTATTGTTCTCAATTCTAAGTAGGAGCTGAAAAAGCTCCTATTTTTTATGAGGTTTAAGAAGAAGGTTTAATTGTGTTTTGGTTTATCCACCCCCCGATCTTTTTTCCACCGTAAAATTATGAGTCGACTACCTTAACAATATGATAATTATACGATTAATAGTCAGACGTGCTTCGACCAATTATCTCTATCAACCTATCAAGGAAAGGTAAATAATTAAAGGAAAAAGGAGGGGGAAAATGAGAAAAATAAAATGGACTGGAATAATTACTACTGTACTTCTAACAGGGGTTGCTCTGATTGGAATAAGTAGTACAGGAAGTGAATCAATTAAAGGTCAAGCGGCAGGATTTGGTGGGGATAGGAAAGTCATTCCGGATTATGCTGGTCGTAATCCAGATGTTGATCCACCGTATTCATTTATTTTCAATCCAAAGTATAACGGACCACAGAACAAATACTATGGATCCAATGTGAGGTTCTACGAAGAGCTATATCGTGGAGAGTTTCTTTGGTATTCAAAAGTTCCGCCTATAGATGCTACAGAAGCAGACAAAGACATGTCCACGATGTATGAAAACCGACTAAGGGTTTGGGGCGGAAATGATGCAGACTGGTTAGTAAACCCCAGCTATAGTTGGAACCTAAAAAAAGGACGAAGCGCTCCGGGGAAACAAGATTATTGGGGCGACAATACGGGAACAACGCTCATTACATCAGGACCGTATGCGGGAAAGGAGTATGAATGGAGATATTTGGGCTATACATTTGACGGAAATAGCCCAGTGGACAACCCTTACTTTCCGCCAGATATCACACCTTCTAAATGGGAGCCTTGGAAGAAAAATTGGATTGAAAGGCCATGGAGTAAAGGATATACCACGCAGACTTATTATGATGGATTAGCAGAAAAAGTCCAATTTTTCATTGACTACTTTTTCCCCGCAAATCCAAATTTTCGAAGACCATCAATGGATATTCGAGCAGACGCGGCGGATTGGGCAAACAAATTCACTCTTCAATCGGATCCGACTCGCTCAACAGCAATCGTCACGGGATTCCACGTCGTAAATGGTAAAGTTTTCTATGCCAGCTTATTGCTCAAGACGCCCTCTCAGCCCAATTTGAGGCTGATCACCTATGAGGTCTACGACAAAGAGACTGGAAAACTCATTGGACAGCAATTGCTGAATGCTAACGACAATAAAGATTTTACAGAAACTCGCAACTACTTTGACTCAAATGGAAATAAAGTTGAAAAAGCCTCTATTGAGAAAGGAAAAACCTATGTCATTAAGGCAAAAGTCAAAAACATGGTTGTACCTGAATTGGCTGGTAAAGATACTACCTATACCCCCATTCGTTTGAATCAAAAATATGCGTATGATTTGACTTCTTATAAGTATGGTGAATGGGAAGAAACCTACATGGATTCTGTAGTAACTACTCAATCAGCTACTACGATCAAGTATGGTGGAACTGTTGATTTCTCGAAGCAGCAACGAGGTGGATCGGGTGAAATGACGTGGGAATACACAGTTCCTGATGAGGTTAAGAAGGAAATCGTATTTGAAGCTGATATCGTAGAAGGTTTTAAGAAAAAACGTGAAAATATTTGGTCACAAGACGATGTGGGACGACTGCGTTTCTTCATCAAACCAGAAGATATTTCCATTGGCGATGCACAACTCATTGATAGCAAAGGAAATGTTGTGGAAGATGTGATCCCAGATCAAACGTATGGACTTCGTATCTTCGTTAAAAAGTTCGAAGGTGATAAAATCGTTGGTGATCCAAAGGATCCAAAGAATCCGTACGCTTCTGTTGACGTTGAGATAACGGATAAAGGGTCTGTTTCTCGCACCATCCCAGGAACGGTAGCTAAAGATTCTTTAACGAAAAAAGGAGACACCATTGCTATTGATGTCCCAAGGGCGATCACTCCAAAAACGTCAATTATCTTTGCAAGATGGCAAATTGCTCAAAAGCATCGAGACAATGGACATAGCCAAATTCCTGAGAATGATGGATGGCGTTCAAAAACATGGGCATCTGAGGTTAACATCAGTGTTAAAGACTTTAGAGTAAAACCTCAAGCAATCCTGCGTCCGAAAGACAAAGAAGCAGGAAAAGAGAACTTGACTTTCCAATTCACAGTTATGAACCAAAACAGAGAGAAGCAAACGAAAGATATTTCGTATGTGATTCGAAGTCAAGGAAATGATGTGTATAAGGGTTCCATTTCTGCTCCAGCGAACAAGCAAATCCCTGTTAGCGTATCGGTTCCGAATGTTCCCCTCTTCTTCGGAGAAGTTCCATTTGAAGTAGAGGTCAATCCAGCGCCTCGTAAATGGATTGAATTCAAGAAGGACGGTTCAGATCCTTACATCGATAATAAGGCAAATAACGCTATTCACGTATACCAAAATCAAGAGCCAATTGCAAAATGTGAAATTGTCCATCCGCAGAACAATTGGACGACAACTTATTCCTTGTATGAATGGGAAGGACACCGAGAATCTTATGAATCATGCCACACGAATTCAGATGGAGAAGAGAGCTGTCGGACTGTCACCTATTGTGTAACAGATTGGGATCATGAATGGGAAGAAACGAAATCTCACTATGAACGTTACGAAATTAAGAATGTATTCTTCCGAAGCAAACTCACCGATGATACACAAGGTGGATGGGTGGATATACTGAAACAACCAGGTAAAGTGAAGGCTGGTTATGGCTTTGAAATAAAATTTGTTGTTCAGTATACAACGAATAATTACTCAGCTGCACCGAAACCATGGAGATCTGGATGTAGTGGTAAAACAGTGAGTCCAGGATGGAGTTCAGTTGAAACGCCTCAAAGCATCACAGTGACAATGCCATACTCTGATCAAAGCGGTCAACCGGTAGTTTATAATTTGACACCAACTTCCACATCGGGAACATGGGATAATAAGACTGAGGTATATGAAATGCCAATGCGAAATGCGTTCAACATGAAATCCACAAGAGAAATCTTCGTGAACGAAGGGGCAAGAGACGCAAAATATAGCATTCGCATAGATACCTTCCCATTCTATGGTTCATATGACAAGCCACCGACTGATGATATCCTTTGTGACACAAAGCAAATCATTATTCAAATTCTCGGTGCCAATAGTGATGACGTAAAAAGTCATGTGACCCAATGATTTATTGATACATGTAATAAAGGGATTAGGCGTAAAATGCTCCTAATCCTTTTTTTTATGCTAAGCAGCAAGAACATTTGTATTGTTGCCTTGAAAACTCTATCATCTTATTTCCATCTGTCTGTTTTTCCGTTATCAGAACATCAATACCAAACTATAATATGGCAAACATAAATGAAAAGGCGAATGAAAGATTCAAATTTGTAGCAAGGCAGGGTTTTGTTCAGGAAATAAAAATTAAGAAGGGAATTGATATCATGATCAAGAAGATGGTTTCTTATTTTGTAGGTTTGTTGATTCTTTCCTTTTTGTTGGGAGGCGCTATATCTTTTGCTTTGGATTATGTATCATATTTAATTCTGTTTATTTTGTCGATTTCTCCGATTTATGGAGCGTTCAGAATTCAAAGAAATTGGTCAAAAGGAATGTTTTCTCTTTTTAAGATGTTCCTTTTTCGTAAAGTATCAGTAACTTTATTATTGGCAGGCTTTATCGTAATGTTGATGCTCTACAAGGTCATTTTTGTGACACTTGCTTATGGTTTGTTGCTTAGTATCGGGGGAACGGCAACAATTTATCTGTTGTGGGAGAGTGTCCGATATGGACTACAAAGGTGGAAATCAATACAGATCGTATCATTCTTTCAGGCATTTAAAAGTGCCTGGTAAAATGGAAAAAGACAGCCTTACAAGCTGTCTTTTTTTGCGTATTTACGACAAATAGGTATCTAATACTTCATCCATAATTTCAACGGGTATCGACCATTTAGAACCCATAATGTCTATGATTTTCACGGAAGAGAGATTGAGTGTATTTGCCTGCTCGACTGGAATCCCAAACTCATGAGCAAACTTTAAACCAGCTTCAATTTTGTGAGCCTCTATATCCAAGAAATTCATAAAGTCATCTTGCTCTTTCTCAGAGGAGAATAGGTCATCTTTTTGGATACCGTATATAGTAGTTCCTATCAATTCACCAAATTGTGAATAAATCTCGAAATTCATATCATGCTTATCCAGTTTTGTTGGTTCCAGAAAAAAGTTACGATCTTTGAATTGAACAATGTTTGTCATTGAAAAAACCTCCTGATAGTATTTGGGCAATCTTCTTATTCTTCAATACGATAGTTGATGAACTGTAAACCTACTCCTTCCTAACTCTGTTTTTGCGGAATCCAAATCCCAACCTGTTAATATTGCGAACGAAAAGCGTCCACCTTATCTCTACATCTGCTGATATCATAGGCAATTGCCGACGAGAACATAACAGATTCTTCTATATTTTGTTCAAACACTTGTTCTTATTTTAGGGAATTACAGGAATGAACACAAGGTTTTTTTGCTATTTAAGTAAAATAAAACCTATAAAATTATGAAGAAAACTCTATTGAAACTACAAATAGAATAATATAGTAGAAACGGTAATTAACAGCATCCTCAAAATCGACTAAACATACTGGGACTACTATGAGGTATGCCTAATATCAACACTCTATTAATTTCTTTATCACGGGGGTATGGAGAATACGTCATAAACCTCGCTCACTCATGCACACTCGTTGTAATGTATTAGAAAATCATGGTAACTTATGTGTAGGCCTCTGGAAATTTATACAGCAAGGTTTGACGTTATTCGTTTTCATGAGGTAGAGGTGAGGATCTGGTTCACGCTTGGATAATTGGTAGGCTTGTTTACTGCCTTCCAGTGGCCTTAACAATAATGCATTAGGGGGCAGTTGATGTTGGGTAAAGAGATTATCAAAGATTTTATTCTTGATCACGATGAGGTTCTAAAAAATCCAAATGCAACATGTGCAGACCTAATAGAGCTGAAAGATAAGTTTTATAAGAGGTATATGAAGAAGCCAAGGATAACGGAAGCTATTATTTTGCGTTGGTTTCATCATTTTTTAGAAATGGATCAAAGCGTTTATGAAAACGAGGTAATGAAAAGTAGTGTCATACTCAGATCAGAGAAAAAGTATAAAGCTGACATAGGAAATCAAACATTGGACATTTCCATTCTAAAAGGATCTGAGTTAAAGATTGGAGTATCTATAAAGGTTAGCACTTCAACATCAGCGTATCTGGATGGGGCAGACTTTGCTAATCCAGTCATTGAACGGTATAAAGAGCATTTTGTAAAAAGCGTAGAGGAATACAATCACAAATATGAGCTTAGGAAGAGAATCGGTGTCCCAACCTTATTGCAAGATATGGCGAGGATTGAAAATATCCAAAAGGCACGAGAAAAAAGGTTTGAATCATTAACCATAATTTTTGGACAAAAAAAGCCAAAAGATGAATTTTGGATTCGTGAGTTCGAAAATAACTTTAATCACTACTATATTTTTTTGGGGGATACATCAGAAAAAATAATTAAAGAAGAGATTGTTGCAAAAATACCATCCATAGAACAATGTATTTTTTCTTGAGTATGGAACATCACAAGGTTGTTATTCATAAAAATAAATGGGAGTTGTCAATAGTTTCTCTTCAATTATGAGTATTTCATCTATTTCCCTATATTTGCTATGACTAAAACCAGATAGCCATCATGAAGGAGATATGAGAAACCATGTCAATTGACCATTACCCTCTTCCTCCAGTGTATATGAGGAATAACAAAGAGTGCTTTCTTGATCCTATCAGGAACAGTTTAATTGTAATAACACCTGAAGAAATTGTAAGACAACGGATGGTATCTTACTTACAGGATGTATTAGGTGCTCCTAAAGAAATGATTAAACTGGAAGAACCCATGACTTATTTTCAAAAAGGTGCAAAAGGTAGAGCAGATATTATCGTTTATCGTAAAGAAGAAGATGAATTATATTCTGTGATTCTTGTAGAGTGTAAAAGCCCTGATATTGAATTAACTGATAAAGTATTTGAACAAGCGGTAAAATATGATCAATTGATAACAGCGGATGTTTTGGTGCTGACCAATGGCAAAAGAGCAGAATGGTATGCTTGGCATGAAGAAGATGAACAGTACTATTTACTAACAGAAATCCCAACATATTTGAGTTTACTGGAAAACAGGCCTTTGCATTATGACAGAAGCGAACCATATGTTTGGAAACGACCATCGTTTGGGTCATTATCAGCTAATGTGACATATATAAATTTTGTAGGTATGGGGTGGATCGGTGAAGGGACAGATGCTGTATTACAAGGTTTTATTATGAACCTGTCTGGATGTCTGCAAGATTCAGTGGAATTAATAAATCCAGGCTATTATGAAGGAGTCCATGTAATTCGAGATGGAGGAATACGGAACACTCGATTCGGAAATGCCGCTGGAGGCAGTTGGACTGGCGAATATAGATATGTCGTCATTGAAGATGAGGATAAAAACAATCAAATTATTAGTTTTGCAATTCTCGGTGAAATGAAATCGACAAATGACCCCGTATTTGGCAACCGTAAAGGACATAGTGTATTAGTTGTAGCAATAGATGACTTTGACAAGAGCCATAACTCACTACAACTTAATTTAGATCGTTATACAAAAAAAGAAGATGATACTACATTTACCATTTGGCATGACGGAAAATTAACAAATGGTAAAAAGGGTAGGGTTAGAAACTCAGATGTGATTGCATACATCAAGGAATATGCACCTGGTCTACTTGACGAGAATGATCAGGTATTTCTTGGGAGGTTCTCTCACTCGAAAAATTTTCGAATCTCTGATACAGAAATGAAGGAGTTCTTGGGGAGGATTCTTAAATACTCATTGATAAGAGACGAATATCGTAGAAAGAATAGTTGAGAAAGTTGTGAGTTCGGGCTGGCTAATCACTAAAAAACGGGAGTAGCCATAGGATATTAATTAGAAGGAAGAGTTTACTCCCCTTGTAACCAAAACCCTATCTTTCTGCTTTTGAGGAGGTCCCTAATGGGAAAAAAAGAAGAAGAACTGTTGAGTGAAATGATCGAGTTTGACGATGCTTTTCCGAAAGGGGTATATGCGGTACCAATTCCAAAGTGCTCAACTCGATATAACATAAGGAAAATTGCCGAGTATATGAGGGAAAATGGGCTTAAAGGTCCGTTAAGTGAAGACGAACTCCAACGTTTTAGGATTGAGCCTAAAGGTTTTATCTGTAGGGCAGTGGTTAACGTTGAAGAGGCAACGCACTGGTTGCCGACCTTTGACGATGAAATTGGAGATTGTGAAGTAACGCCTTTCCAATTATATCGGATATTTCTCGACAAATATGGTGATGAATGTGTTATCGTTGACGATGAAAAAAACTTCTCGCTCATTTATCTCTGGCACAATGGTCGATTCGTGGTTCTTGAGGAAACAAGGTAAAAACAGAGCAGATTGAGGGAGAAAATAAGAGCAATGGGAGGGGGCTTCTGAAATATCCAATAGAGTTTGTTATATAACGCCATTAGGTAATATTTGACAATGCCGATAACGTTGATTATGATAGCATCAAAGCAGTCTATGAAACATGGGAAGGGTGGGTAATCATGATAAGGGATGTTCGTACAATCTATAACAGACACATACGTAAACGAGTATGCACTCAATCTCAATAAGAGAATGGGTGCTTTTTTAATACCGTTGCATTTCAAACTGTATTGAAATCTTATTTGTAGGATCTCGGAGGCACAACAATTATTTCACTAAAAATTTGGAACTGGAAAATTATGAAAGGAATGTTGAGAAAACAAACTGTACACAACGTCCTCATTGAAGTTGCGGCAGATCTATTCATGGTGGCTGTTGGTATTGGTATAGCTTATTCGATCAAGTCATGGATTGCCTTCTAAGGGAAGTAAGATATTGGATTAGAATTATGAAGAGGGGGAAGTGGCTACATGGAAAAGAATGCACACTATTACCACAGGATTATCGATTGCTTAGGAGACGAAAGTGGAGAAGTAGTATTAGTAATCTCTGTAGAGCAGATGAAACGGGCTGGCCTGGTAGTCGGTGATGAACTACTGGTTATTGCGAGGGAAAACGAGCTCATTATCAAGAAAAAATAGAAACAAACTGGGAGAGGATAGGAATGAGGTTGCGGAGGGGTGGTCTTAGGCGTGCTAAAAAGATTCACCGTAGTAAACTATGTCCACATACGACGATAGAAGCTTGGGAAACAAAGCGGCTTATAAAACAAATTGATTGTAAATTAAAACTGCTCGATAAGTGGAGGAGGTGAAGGGTTCATTGAATATAAGTCATCTGAAATTTCGAGACTTACAATAATTTGCAGTAAGAAACTTATCAATGAAAACGGTAGAAATTGAGAGACAACAGACAGAAGCAAGAGGGGAAGAACTTCTTGATACCGGGTTTACGAATTCTATCCGAAACCCTTGTTAGGGGTTGTGACAATGGAATTTCTATATAGACACAAAAGTACAATTGATGATAAAGAAGAAATTTTGGAGTTTGGAAGTGAGGTAATGGTAGATAGAGAACGAATAGAGCGGGAATGTATTTGTGGTAAAACAATGATACAAAAAATTGGTACGGTCGATCATCATATTGATAATCTAAAAATCGAACTTCACAATGTTCCGCATTATTATTGCAGCCAATGTGAAAGAGTTGCATATGATATCGATACAGATATAATGCCACTACTAAAGGTTGCATATAAGCTCCGATTAAAAGAAGTAGATTGGCAAAATAGAAATAACATGAACATTGTTTTTACTTTCAATGCCGCTGACGATTTGAAACAAGAAATCCAGGGCATCATTAACGAAAATATTGATAACATCAAGGATGAGTCATTTGTAATCATGCTTGGAAGTAGGGTAATTGTTGGACAGAGAATAGGGAGTATCATTGTGGTTGAGAAAATGATCGGGAAAGTAATTTGATAAAGGAGGCGAAGGAAACTTGGATGGAAGAAAAAGTAAGAGTTCGTAGTTGTTATTATTGGAATTCCGAGGAGATAGGGATAAAATGGAGCGTAGAGATGTAGCTATAACCATTATTGGTTCCGTTCTCTCTAAACAACTATTTTTGCGTTTCGAATGGGAACCGCCTCGGCGTTGGGAAGCTAAGGGGCGGTTTTTCGCATCTATAAAGGCAGGGGGAAGTGAAATGTGGGATCAGGAATTGTTTATTACTTATCTTACTGAACTGCGAAAGCATCTATTTGCCAAATTGACGATAGAAGAAATTCTCGAATTAGCGAAACATGAGCATCACCGGGCAAGACGATTCATGAATCTCTATATCATACAGGATAAAGCGACCTTCCATAATTACTACTTGAAGCGAGCAGAGCTTGAAATCCAATTCATACTTGACCAGGTGATTTCTGCCCTATTACATGAGAATTGGAATATGTCAGTGAAGAAGGAGATCATCGATTTGCTGGGAATTAAGCAAGATATGATCGTGAATCAGGTAGTGGGTTATCAGGCGAGAGAATTTGAAAAAGATTTATTAACCTACATCATGTATTGGAGAAAAAGAAAAGGCGATTTAGTCAATTCAAGAGAAGAGATAAGATACAAGGTGGAAGAAATAATGAACGAGTCAACCGAAGATTAATAGTAAACCAGAATTCATCTGATTTCTAAACGAATAAAGTCAATTTTAATATGAACCCGCACCAAATCTCTTCCAATTCTATTCCTGACTCTTCAACTTTTTTCTAAAACCTGAAGATTTGATACCCGAGTCCATGAGGAAGAGCCTCTGGACTTTTTTATTGGTAACTTTTGGGGACAAAAGACCTTGAAGGGAATTATAATAAATATAGGAAATAGTTCCCCCTACTATAAACGACTTTAGGAGTATGAAAATGTTTAGTTTATTCTCAAAGATAATAGCTTACTTCAAGATTCGAAAATCAATCCTGTTGATCAGAAAAGTCACTACCTATATAAACGTGTTAGATAATAAGTACCGATCTTTGAGCCAAAAAACTCAAGTTGCACACGAGAAACCCGTTTATGTTCCAAGGTCTTATTTTGATTCGCTGTTTAAGAGCTTTGAAACAGATCGAACCTATCTTGAAGGGGAGTGTCCATTTAAGATCACTACCTCAATTGAGGAACAGTATATAAGGCTTAAACCGTGGCTCACAACACTGCCAGAGTATCGGGAAATGTTAAAGAAATACAGATCAGTCCAAACCATGTATAAGCATTCATATATAGAGCTTCAGGATAGAGCGCAAGAAATGGACAGTTTGGTTCGATCATATAAATTAAAGCTTCAATTATTTTATAAAGATATATCGGAGATGAGAACAGAGTATATTTCAGAGTCCACGAAAAATAGCTTTTTGAAACAGTATGTCGATCTATATTTGTTTTATAAGGATGCGAATCCTAACGATATTGCCGATCCAGTAGCTCTTACTTTTCTAAACATCATGAAGGATTCAACTAATCATGTAGTGAAATGGAATTCTGAATACATACAACGTGAACTTCAAAACAATCAACATTTCTTTGATGACATCGACGGAAAATCTCTTGATCAGCAACAGAGAATTGCGGTTTTGACTGATGAAGATAATAACTTGGTTCTTGCAGGAGCTGGTTCCGGCAAAACGTTGACAATTTCCGGCAGCGGTCGGCAGCAGAGCTTATGTTTACTGAAAATAGAAAAAGCAAGGGGGGACGGTGGGGACAAATTGGGGACGCGCTTCACTCGGAAACCCAAAGATTCACTCGGATGCGAACGGATACGAACGGTTTAAAGCCTTGAATATAAAGGGTTTTAAAGATTGGCTCTGTACTAATAAGAATACCCTGTCTTTTTGACAGGGTGGGGTCGCTGGTTCGAACCCAGTCCGGATCACCATATGAGTTGATATTGAAAACCCTTATCCCATAAGGGTTTTTATTATTTTAGTGCGCCCAGTATGGGCGATAGCTCTAGGGTGTAAGTCCCGAACGGGGGTTGGCTGTACCAACCGTTAGCCCAAGGCAAGGGTGTCCATCGCGAGGTGGAATCTGAAGGAAGCCGGCGGCAAAGTCCCGACCTGAGGTACACGAATCTAATTTGAGGCTGTTGTACTCGGACGAGTTTGCTAAACAAAACGAAGTCCAATACAGCCAAGGGGTATAACAGTAAATTAGGCAGGTACATGGGATGAAAGTTATCGTTCTTACCTGGGGAGGTCTGCATGAAGTGCCTTCAAATGTTGGTAACCGACTCCGTAAGGAGTCGCTGAACATGCAGAAGTCAGCAGAAGCCATAGTACCCAAGTAAAGGACGCTTGAACGGGGAAGGGCTGAACATTAAGTCAACACATCCACTAATCACTTTCGTGATAATACTGTGAAGCAGAACTCCGTAAGGATCTACTCTTGGAGAATAAGGGTGAAGCCCTGAGGGTACAAGAGAGGGCCGAGTATTATCCGGCAAGACTAGAAGGATGTGTGCGAAGGAAAGGGTATCGTCATGGAATTGCTGGGTAAAGTCCTATCACGGGAAAATCTATTAGTGGCACTCGAAAGAGTGGAAAGAAACAGAGGATCGGCAGGAATCGACGGTGTTTCAACCGAACAACTGCGCGATTATATCCGTGAACACTGGTTAACCATTAAAGAACAGATTATGAAAGGAACCTATAAACCTTCTCCTGTCCGCAGAGTCGAAATCCCGAAAACTGACGGAGGAGTAAGGTTATTAGGTATTCCTACTGTGGTAGACCGTTTCATTCAGCAAGCCATTCTCCAAGTACTTACTCCAATCTTTGACCCGTATTTTTCAGAATCAAGTTTCGGATTCTGACCGAATCGAAGTGCGCATGACGCCATGAGACAGGCACAATCTTATATTTCCGAAGGATATCGCTTTGTCGTGGATATGGACCTAGAGAAATTCTTCGATCGGGTAAATCACGATATTTTAATGAGCCGGGTTGCTCGGAAAGTACAAGATAAAGCTTTGTTGAAACTCATTCGCGCATACTTACAAGCAGGCATCATGGTTAACGGTATCTGCCTTTCGGCAGTAAAGGGCACACCACAAGGAGGCACGCTTAGTCCGTTATTGGCGAACATCCTGCTTGACGACTTGGATAAAGAACTGGAAAAGAGAGGACATCGCTTTTGTCGATACGCAGACGATAACAACATCTATGTGAAAACAAAGCGGGCAGGAGAACGGGTAAAAGAAAGTATTCAAAACTATTTGGAGAAGGTACTTAAGCTAAAAGTAAATGAGCAGAAAAGTGCAGTGGATCGACCTTGGAAACGTAAGTTCCTCGGTTTCAGTTTCACTAGTTCAAAGCAAGCAAGGATTCGGCTTCATCCAAAATCACTTCTGAAGTTGAAAGAGAAAATCCGCTTCATTACAAATCCGATATGGAGCATTTCGATGGATGAAAGGATTCAGAAGTTAAACCAGTATCTTATGGGATGGATCGGATATTTCGCCCTTGCGGATGCAAAGAAAATACTACAATCCATCGAGGAATGGATACGGCGTAGACTTCGACTTTGCTTGTGGTCTCAGTGGAAACGAATAAGAACCCGATATCGAGAATTTCGTTCTCTGGGTTTATCGCACGTCCAAGCCATAGAAATTGCAAACACCCGAAAGGGTGCATGGCGTACCACAAAGACTCCTCAAATACACAAAGCCCTCGGAGTTGCATATTGGCAACAACAAGGTCTGAAAAGCTTAGTACAACGATATTCTGTCATTCGTCAAGCTTAATGAACCGCCGTATACCGAACGGTACGCACGGCGGTGTGAGAGGACGGGAGAGTTAGCCACTCCCTCCTACTCGATTCTAATACGATACTTTCACTTCAAACAATGTAAGGATGACAAGCACATTGACGGGTAAGAAGACACAAAAGATGAGTGGAATAAAACTATAACTAATACGAAGTTATATTGATGTAGATGGCAGTCATGTTGAGGAAAATGATTGCCCATCGATTGCAAATAGTAGCAGAAAAAATGGGAAAAATCATTGTCATATGGCAATTTGATTTGGATACCCTTTAGACCAATTTTCTGTTGTTATATAAATAGAGTGACACAATGTCCACCCTACCCAAACTGACTAGTGGGACAACTTGTACTAGATCATAGAAGGTATTATGAATTGTGAAAACCTGAGAACGGAAAAGTTAGTTTTCTAACATCGCAAAATGCGAGAATAGAACATCGGATACTTGGTCATTCATCTGTGGGAGTTACGCAAGAATGCTACCTTGATTTTTCGGATGAAGAAATTGGGGAGATGTATCAGAAACACAGTCTATTGGCTCATTTGAACGAAATGTAAAATACAAAAGGGCATTAGCACACACTGGCTAGTGTCCTTTTGTATTGGTTGTACGGGAGTCATATTTTGCCACTTAGTGATTCGTTTACATAGTGTGTTTATACTGTTCAAATGAAAGTTAGAGCGTCCTATAAACGCCTATTGACGGTTTCTGCTTCATATCGAAGCTTGAGGAAATCTTTGGTATAATTAGTATGGGTATTTAGCCTTAGAACGAAATCAATACTGTGTAGAAATTAGGTGATTAATATAAATATCATTGACTCAGATATATTTTACTCCTATTGTAGTTATTTTTTAGAGGATAATTTGGAATTAGAATCAATTGCGAAAAGGATTATTACTCTTGATGCGGCTGAAATGGTGGTAGATTCCAATAACATTGCTTATTGGCGAGATAGAGATAGTGGTTATAAGACGGCACATCTATCTCCAAAAAAAAGTTAACGAGAATCGTTTCGAGATAACTATTCCTTCAGAAATGTCATCCCTACAAGCCGAATTACTTTATCAATTTCAATCAATGAAATTCCATGAACAAAAACTGTATAAACATTTTGAAGAGAACAATAAATATATAAGAATTTTCTTTGGTGGGTGCTATCTACGAGAGAATAATAGGCTGATTTCTATTTATCCACAGATAAAACTATACAAAAATGGAATTGTACTTATTTCCTTTAGAAAGATGTTACCTGATATTCATTTAACGTCAGAAGAATTTATTGAGGACGAGGTTAATATCGTTACTAAGTCTTTTAACGAAATTTTACTTCCACCAGGCATCATTTTTGCCAATGAACTAGAAAGTCGAAAAAGTAGTAAGTATAGAATTTTTAACAGAAAATCACAGTATAAGACAATAGCGAGAATTCTTGTGACAATCAAAATGGCAACACAACCTATTCATGAGACTGATTTTAGTTTTAATGTAATTCCTATGACTACTGATCAGGCCAATGAAGAATTGAACTTGGATTTAATAAAGGATATGTTTCTAGTCTACATACGGTACTTTGCTAATTTTAGTTCTTTAAAGCCTCTCAATAAACGTAGAAACGAGAAGTATAATCTATACACATATTTTAGAGGTGTACCTTCCATTTATTTAATTGATTTTACTAATCAACCAGACTCAAAATAGGAATTCGATTTAATGCATTATCGCTTTTTCAATCAAGTATTGGCCAGATCTGTTGGGATTGAAAAGGATAACATCGAGGAAAAAGACTACAGACATTATGATGATTATAGTCTTTATGTAAACGAAGCTGTAATACTTTGGGCGTTAAGTAAAAAAGGACTTACTTCAAATAGTGAATATTCAGACCCCAACAGAAATCACTTGATTTTCGATAAACAAATTCAATCTGAGATGCTGATGTATATGTTTGGCTTAAAACATAGGTTATACACTCTATCTGCTTTAAAGGATTACACGGTATTGGAAATAGTGAGACAAAAAATTGCTATTAATACTATGGAGAGACAGTTTATAGAAGCTAGTAATTTTGGTGAAATTAACAATTTGACAAAAGGCTATTCACAGTTGTTAGATAAATTCGAAAAACTCACCGAAGTAAATTTATCGTTAAAAAAAGAGTTTAATGACGAATTAGATCAAAAAAGAACAACTACTTTTTCATGGATTATTGCGATTTTCTTTGGTTTATTTAGTATTTCATCTTTTTCAAAGGACTTTCTGTTACCACTTTGGAATGTATATTCACAACCTAACAATTCGGGGCATAACCAAGATTTGCAAATCATTTTTGCTTATAGTACAAGTGCATTGATTACAATAGTCTTTCTTGCACTACTTTATTTCTTGATCTATCGACGTAGAAGATGACACTACATTAAAAAATTCAACCCAAATAAAATAAAAGGAGAAATTGAATGGGAAAGAAAAGTGAAGATTTACTTGATTTTAATTTCATTGACTTATTTGAAGAACTTCCAGTAGACCATGTGAGCGAAGCCTCAAATATTCCGTTTGAGCCAGTGCGTTTAAATTGGACATTAGTACAAAGTCTATCTCATAGAGAGCTAGAAGCCCACCTACGAAACTTGCATATTATAGATATGGAGCAGCTTGTATTTGATGTAGTTAAGACAAAAAGTGATGAGTTGATGATACTTACGGGCTATGCCTACGATAAGTACTACACCAGAGCAATTATTGTTAAGCCTGATAACAATATTAATGGTGTGAGCATTGGAGCATTTGAAATGAAAGATGGCAGGTTGCATATAACTGACATAAGGGTTAATAAGAAGGATGCGAACAAGGGCTATGGTGCGCAATTGATTAAGGCTGCAATCAACAATGACATTAAAGTGATTACAGGGGAAATAACACCAGAGGATTATAGGAGTCACAGTGATAGATTATTCCACTTTTACGATAAACATGGCTTTATTATCGAAGACTTTGGTCACTTTGCCAAGATAAAATGGGAAAATCTTATTATTGATTAAAAGAAGATCTTTATCAAGTTTATTCAAAAAAATGTTGTAGTTGAAATAAACGGAGTGAATGATATGACAGTAGCGAATTGGTTAGGTGTCTATGGCCTGCTTATGGATATTGTTGGTACATATTTTCTAATTTCAGGTTTTTTTGGAAAAAAATACGAAACAATGCTAAGAGAAATGCAATCAGCATTTGACTACAATAAAGAAGCTTTTATCAATGTGGCAGATCAAAAAGCATCAGCTTTGACTGGCTTTAGAATTCTAATTCTTGGATTCATACTGCAAATTGTAGGTAATTTACCGATAACAGAGTTACTGAATATACAATTAGTAGCTAGTATTGGATTTTTGTTATGTTTTTCTCTCGTATTTATTCTTATTATGTACAAACGAACATTGACAAACTTTTATATCGGACTATTATCAATTAATTGGGAATACCCAAGCAAATTAGAAGAATTACCTCAAGTTCTACAACAATTAATAGAGAAAAGTGGAACACCAGGATACAATTCAGCAGTGATGATTGAGAAGAAATCAAAACTAAATATTCGATTATTTCTTGCTGTTGCTAGTTTGGGGGAAGAAAGTAGTAAACATAATTAAGAGATGACAATAAAAGATGGTTTTTATTAGAGAGGGATAAGGAATGACAATTTTTTTATATAGCTGTGCTTTTGCATACATTCTATTCGCCGTCATCGCACCATTTAGTGAGATTCCTCCCCATTACGCTAACTCTGCTGGAGTAGTGGCATTCTTCATCTCATGCTTTGATTTCTTTGAGGCTTCTTTCAAGATAGTAAAGGATTATAGAAAAAGAGAGACTCTGGAGAAACTGGTGAAATGGAAATTTTCATGGAGAATTATTTGTAAGAATGCTAAGAGTATTGGTTCAATAATCGGATTATGGATATCCTTAATTTTTTCTAAGATTGCGATCTTATCAGCAGTATCAACTGCAATTTTAGGTGCTTTTATATTGGAGAAGTATAAGGATGATCTAGTAGTAATATCTCAATTGGGCAACTATGTAACATTTAGTGCGATTGGCGTTGTGTTTTTGACCAAAGCAATGGCCTCACGGTACTCTGTTTATGTAGCAAGGAAAAAGAGCTTGATGCCATTGAAGAAGAATGTTGATTGATATTCTAATAAAAACAAGATTTGATTAGGAGGAAAGTGAAATGGAACTTATCAAAATTGGTCATGAATATGAATTACCTCTTGGAGATTATTGTGGAGTAAGAATCGAAGAAAACGGTATTTCTAAGTTTGAAGTCAGATTGACTGGCACAGCAGCCGCTGTGATGAACGCAAACAAGGATAGATATGAGGAAGTGTATGATTGGCTTGAACAAATTGCAGTTAATGTTTTTAACACTGGAGAAGTTGGCGAAAATCGAGTGATTGTAATTGATTCGACACTGATCAATGACAAACAGTACATCATAAGGAACTGGAAGAACCTTATTAAAGGGTAATTCGATTGAGTTTGGAGTGAAAAAAATGCTTCTAACAGAAAAAGAAATAGCCAGTCACAGCATTCCTTTTGTTGAAAGGCCACATCTCTATTTCTTATTAAAAGGAGATGAGGTCACATATGTTGGCTCTTGTTCTAAAAGCACTCCCAATTTGTTCAGTCACAATGATAAAGACTTTGATTGTTATTACATGTTAAGTGTTGAGCAAGATGTCGATCTGAATGTGTTATTAGCCGAGTATATTATTAAACTAGTTCCAAAACATAATGGTAACTTACAATCAAATGAAAAGTATATGTCAAAGTCACAAATCAAAAAGAAATTCAATATGAGTGGTTATGATATTAACAAAGTAATAAAAGAAAAAAAGATAAATACTGTTTACCTTGACTACTATGACATTGATGAATTTTTTCAATGATGATTATTTGCTTTTGGTGGAATCAGATAATACAGCGATTTAATAGAAGGTGGAGGAATTCCCTTTGGACACCCAATTAATTGTGAACTATTTGACGTCATTCGTTCAGGGTAATCAGTATTATTTAGAAAAATGGAGAAAAAGGGGTTTCTCATGGAATTGGGGAGCGGCTTTTTTTGGTATAACATGGCTTGCTTATAGGAAAATGCACTTGTATACCACTTTGATATTCTTGATTAATTCATTATTTGGGTTCATGTTAGGTTACATTGGAATGGAAGAGCGTGAGTTCAGGAATCTGCTAATTTTGTTCTTTTTGTTCCAAAGAGTGGTACTAGGTATATTTGCTAACTTAATTTACTATGTGTTTACCATCAAAAAGATAAAAAATGCTTACATTAAAAATCCATTAATTTCAACAGAAGAGATTCAAAAACTTGGTGGTGTTAGTGCAATTGGAGTCTTTACTGTCCTATTGGTAAGTTTCTGCGTTAATTTTCTATCGTATTCGTTCTGAATAAAATATCGTTTTTATTTGGAGTAAATTACTGGTGTTGGATAAAGAGCTGTTAGGGTTTAAATTGAAATATTGGTTTGCTGTACTAATGGTACCAATTGCAGTAAATATTTTGGCATTGATCCCCAATCCTTTTGCAATTCAAGATGACAATGTATGGATTGGTTTCTTTGGTAATTATGCTGGTGGTATTGTTGGTGCTTTTGTCGCATTAATAATTGCTAGAAGGCAAACAGAAATTGCTTTAAAACAATTAGATGACGAGAAAAAGGTTAGAGAAGAGGAAAAGTTAACACAAAAAGAAGCAGAAGAGAAGGTCAGACAAAAATATCTGAAGATTATTCACTTATTCATTTATGAAGAAATAGAAACTAACATCAAGAGAGAGTCTGTAAAATAATTTGTGTAAACTCTCAACCTCTAAACTACAATTAGTATTAGAAAGGTTGGGAGATTTTTA
>NZ_JAWRXI010000064.1:0-433 GCF_046535075.1 Brevibacillus sp. SIMBA_040 | reverse complement strand
GCTGGCTATTTTTCAATTCTAATCTCTTCAAGTATGGGAGGTTGATTTTATCATTGAAAAAAATTAAGGTATCAAGATGTTCAATATCTAATACCAAAATAGACTCTATCTCAGCAAGAGATTCATTCAATATCCATTCTCTAACTAATGACTCATTAATATCATCGCTAAGCCAAATTCTGAACCAATTGCTATTCATTTTCAATGTCTTGTAGTTCTCTAGCAATTCAAAATATTTAGGTAGAGAAAAAGGACATTTAAGATGGTCTTTTTCTTGAATTTCATTACCAGTAGCACCAAACCCTGTCACTCTATCGGTTCTAAAATTATTACTTACGAAAATATGCTTCAGTCTTTTATTACTATCTCTCTCGTCATATTTCCTATAAGAAAAGCTTCCAGAGTCTGTGCTTTCTTCTAAGGAAAAACACTC
>NZ_JAWRXI010000207.1:0-267 GCF_046535075.1 Brevibacillus sp. SIMBA_040 | reverse complement strand
AAAGGCAATGGAAATAGAATTGTCTGAAAAGCTTTATGAGGATTATTTTAAAAAGCATCGTAAGAAAACTTATCGAGGTGTTCCAACAAAAGAAGAGGCTAAACTAAAGAGGCTGTTAAAAATTAAGGAAGATTACATGCCTGATTTAAGTATTTTAAATTTCATAAAATAGCTACTCAACGCAAAATTGCGTTCAGTGCATTATAAAGATTTTTTGGAAGTCATAATACGTGTACGCGAAAACCGTTCGTCACTAAGAGGAACCCT
>NZ_JAWRXI010000206.1:0-267 GCF_046535075.1 Brevibacillus sp. SIMBA_040 | reverse complement strand
ATCTTGGTCAGTTGACCTCGGATATCATAGGAGTAATCTATACTCTGCAGAGGTGTTGCGGTATTTATTCCACCAACTTTCTTATTTTTTAATTGTGAAAGCTCGTTATACTCATTTTGTGCTAAGATCTCTTCTGTGTTATTGTCAACTTTATGTTTCTGAACCAATAATCTGTTTTGATTATCGTAGGTAAAAGTTTGGATGATTATTTTTTCGGTATCTGTATTCAGCCTTTTATGGTATGTTTTGGATTGTTTTATAATACCC
>NZ_JAWRXI010000063.1:0-434 GCF_046535075.1 Brevibacillus sp. SIMBA_040 | reverse complement strand
CCTGTAAATGGAGCTGTAGCCTGAGCAAATGACAAAATGCTGATGCATAAAATAAATAAGCTGAAAACCTTTTTCATATTTTTTTCTCAAAATTAAACATATTCCAGCAAAAATTAAACCGTAAAAACACGGTTATTGCCTGAAACAAGCACAATCATATGTGAAAATTTATTGGAGCTAAAATTTTAACCACAAAAGAGACAAAAGTAATGATTGAGCCATTTAAAATTGAGCCATTTTTAAAGCAAAAGCCCTCAAAAGAATAATATTTCGACTCCGCTCAATACAAGAAGATTTTTAAAAACTTATGTGTTCTTATTTGCCGTTTATTATGAACTTAAATAAATAGTACATCTAACCTTTTGTATCTTTTGTGGTTAAATAAAAAAGTTTAAACAAGTTCAATATTAAATTTAAGACAAACTTTAAATCCT
>NZ_JAWRXI010000205.1:0-268 GCF_046535075.1 Brevibacillus sp. SIMBA_040 | reverse complement strand
AACGCCGTGCTGACCGACGCCTCGCGCAACACGCTGGAAACCGAGGTGCTGCCCGAATACCTGGCGCGCCAGCGCTGGTTTCCCGACGCCCGCGTCCTGCCCCGGGTGCGACTGGCCTACGCCACGCCGTTCGGGACCGAAGGCGGCGAAGAATACTACTGGGCCGAGGCGGAACCCGCCGACGATGCCCCCGGCATGCGGGTCCAGGTGCCGTTCGCCCTGGTGTGGGACGAAGCCGCGCAGATCCAGTACCCCATCGCGCGGGTGC
>NZ_JAWRXI010000204.1:0-268 GCF_046535075.1 Brevibacillus sp. SIMBA_040 | reverse complement strand
ACTCGGCCCAGGCGCCGGAGATCACCTTGACCGGGCCGCCCAATTCGGCAACGGCGCGGTCATGCAGGATATCGGCCAGCCCCTGGGCATCGAAATAGCGCCAGTCGGATGCCCGACGCCACAGGCCGGCGCCGTTGGGCGAGATCAGTTCCACGCGCGCCATCAGCAACAGCTGGATCACGACAAAGACCCACACGACCTGGCGAGGACGAAACGGCCCGTGCCACGCACTGCGCGCCAGTTCCATGGCGGCAGGCACGATGAACAG
>NZ_JAWRXI010000203.1:0-268 GCF_046535075.1 Brevibacillus sp. SIMBA_040 | reverse complement strand
CCAAAATCAGCGCGTCTGTAGGACAGTGAAATCAGTTCGCCAGCCGAACGTCTCCTGGCTTTCCGAGCCGTTGACGACCCACGAAGCTAAATGGCGATGCCCAGACCCGCTGGGACACAAAGCCCGTCGGCGGGAGGGGACAAGTGCTTTTCCGATAATTTTTTGTGGGTTGGTTTTTTGGCAGACTCCTGTGTTTCAACATCCTGACCACGACCTATTTATGTGGTCGAGTACTTTGGGAAATGTCTGATTGTTTTCTGTAAAGAGC
>NZ_JAWRXI010000202.1:0-268 GCF_046535075.1 Brevibacillus sp. SIMBA_040 | reverse complement strand
GAAGAGCTGAGTCTTAAGATGGGGTTGGCAAAATCATTTGTTGGAAACGTAGAATCGTACACGCAACGTCACAAATATTCTACACGCCACATTGCATTGTTGGCTAAAGCTTTTGGATTTCACAATCTTTCTGAATTGATGAATTTCCCTACTCCAGAGTTCGATAAAATAAGAGTTTCGTTAAAGCAAACCTATAATCAAAGCGAGACGAAGGTTGTCGAAGTGAAAGTTTTAAAAATTGAACCCAAGTAAATCGTAATTAAATGGC
>NZ_JAWRXI010000201.1:0-268 GCF_046535075.1 Brevibacillus sp. SIMBA_040 | reverse complement strand
AAGGTTTATATTCTGTTACTACTTGTCAAACATTTTTTCCCATCTCGCAATTGAATTTCTGCTTAATTTGAATTTATGTGCTAGCGCTATATTAGTATATTTATTTTTCTTTTGATATTCTAAAATGTACAGGATCGTAGCTTTATCATATGCTCTTAGTTTCTGATTGAATAATGAGATTTCTAAATTTTCTGTGGTAAAAACAATTTGATTAAGCTTAATGACATCAAATATACATAAAACTTCTTTTTGCAAAATAGAATAGCAC
>NZ_JAWRXI010000200.1:0-268 GCF_046535075.1 Brevibacillus sp. SIMBA_040 | reverse complement strand
CCACCGACGGCATCGTTGAAACAAGGAGATTCACATGCCGTCATTGGACTTTGCCGCCATCGCCGAGTAACTGTTCGACTACTCAGTTGTCGTTGTAATTCTCCGAACCCACAAAATCTTTCATTACAATGTATGCGTCGCCAGCACGCAAGTGAATTGAATATAACTTGCTGTCTACCACAAGCTTGTCGGTTTGTGATGCGGCGCTGGCGTTGAACAGTTCACGACTTCCGTACACGACATTGTTTATACCCAGCCGAGTCATAAA
>NZ_JAWRXI010000199.1:0-269 GCF_046535075.1 Brevibacillus sp. SIMBA_040 | reverse complement strand
GAATAAGGAAATTCCCAACAAGCGTAAATGTTACCAAAGGCATCCCAAACTTCACTATCTTTATTTTCTACCATACAAACGGAGTAAGACCTTTTAGGAAGAATAGCCCCTACATCAATATTATTTTCATAACATTTAAATAACCAATCTATTTCTTTTTGTGCAAAAAAATCTTTAGATAAGCTGTCTTTACCAGCATCATTTCCTCCAACATCACCAATAGTAGCAAAACACATAGAAACTTTTCCTTGTAAATTATTACTTATTAC
>NZ_JAWRXI010000198.1:0-269 GCF_046535075.1 Brevibacillus sp. SIMBA_040 | reverse complement strand
ATCAAAACACACAATAAAATATTAATATTATAATAAAAAACGATAAATTATATTAAATTTAATATTTATATTGTAATTTTATTAATTATTTAATTGTCATGATATTTATTTTTTATTATAAATTATTTATTTTAATTAAAATTTTTCAGCTTGTATAAATTAATTATTTAATTAATTATTCTCTTAAAATATATTTAATAATAATTATTTGATAGATAATGCTTCTTTTTAGTATACTATTTAATATGCACAAAACAAAAAAACCACCC
>NZ_JAWRXI010000197.1:0-269 GCF_046535075.1 Brevibacillus sp. SIMBA_040 | reverse complement strand
TCACAATTAGGGCATATTGGTGCGGGAGCACATCCGGATCTGCAGAATGGAGAGCTTCCTGTTGGGCCATCAGCAATCAATATACAATCAAAATCTTTCACTCCCGAAGGTTTTAAAGATACCGTAACACCTCGTGAAATGACGGTTACTGAAATTCACAGAACGATACAGGATTACAGACAGGCTGCTCAAAATGCAAAAGATGCTGGCTTTGATGGCATTGAGATTCATGCAATAGCAGGCATGCTTATCCCACAATTTCTTAGCAA
>NZ_JAWRXI010000196.1:0-269 GCF_046535075.1 Brevibacillus sp. SIMBA_040 | reverse complement strand
CATTTAATAATTCCTTATACGCTCAGGGGAATAACGTGATTGGGACTAACGCAGGTACAGGTTCAGGTAACTCAATAAATTTTAATAATATTATTGGATATAGCGCAGGACGAGTTCTTGGGTCAGGATCCAATAATAATTTAATATTAGGAAATAATTCAAATTTTTCCGGTTCTATTTTCTCAAACAAATTATATATCCACTCTTCATCTTCAACTCCTAATGTAACTGTTTCTGACGCCTTAATCTCAGGAGATTTTGTTGACAGA
>NZ_JAWRXI010000195.1:0-269 GCF_046535075.1 Brevibacillus sp. SIMBA_040 | reverse complement strand
CAGCTTATTATGGTCATCGCCCCGAAAAAGAAGAAGTAATCAACAGGGCACGGCAGGCCTTCTGATTATGTTTATCAACTGAATGCGGAGTACCGAACATGCCAAAGATGAAAACTAAAAGTGGTGCTGCTAAGCGGTTTCTGAAAACTGCTAACGGCATCAAGCACAAGCACGCTTTCAAGAGCCACATCCTGACCAAAATGTCGACCAAGCGTAAGCGTCAATTGCGCGGTAGCAGCTTGCTGCATCCGTCTGACGTGGCAAAAGTC
>NZ_JAWRXI010000014.1:0-140558 GCF_046535075.1 Brevibacillus sp. SIMBA_040 | reverse complement strand
CCACTATCGAGGCAAACACAGGGATGAGCGACCGCGTTTTAGCGGAAGGTTATTCTTGCTAAATCAGGATGCGAATATGTGAGGTTGATACTTTCTGATTTAGTATGAAAATCACTATCGAGGCAAACACAGGGATGAGCGACCGTGTTTTAGCGGAAGGTTATTCTTGCTAAATCAGGATGCAGAGTCGTGTAGTTTATACTTTCTGATTTAGTATGAAAACTGGCGCCAGACAGAAAATAGCGCTAGTAAATCAAATTATGCATGGAATGGGAGGCAGTAGGCATCAACCACACAGCTAGGCAAGCCAGTAAAGGAGGTGATATTTTTTCAAAATAGAGCGCAATTCGTTTGATGCAACTGATACCAAATGATTTATGGTGAAGGGGGTAGTTCATTTGGAAAACCAGCTTTCATTCAATCGCACGTTGACGCTGCTGCCAGTTGTTTTGTTTGGACTCGCCTATATGGCTCCCATGACTGTCTTTTCCACTTACGGGGTCGCATCCGAGGCTTCGCAGGGAATGTTGCCTGCTGCCTATCTGGTTGCATTGATTGCCATGATGTTTACTGCCTACAGCTACGGGCAAATGGTAAAAGCGTATCCGGTAGCTGGCTCTGCCTACACGTACACGCAAAAAGCAATGAACCCCCATATCGGGTTTCTGGTTGGGTGGGTGGTCTTGACGGATTATTTGTTTTTGCCCATGATCAATTTTTTAGTCGCGGGGATTTATTTGTCCGTCGCTTTTCCATCTATTCCTACTTGGATATGGATCCTTTTGTTTATTTCCGCAATCACGACTATCAACCTGCTCGGAATCAAGCTGACGACAAACATCAACGCGTGGTTAATTTCCTATCAATTTCTTGTCATCGCACTGTTTATCATTCTTTCATTCAAAGGAATTGCAGAAGGGATGGGGACGGGCACGTTTTTCTCCATGCAGCCTTTTTATAACCCGGAAGTGTCATACTCGTATGTGCTTGCAGGCTCTGCGATTTTATGCCTTTCCTTTCTCGGCTTTGATTCCGTTACAACCCTCTCCGAAGAGACGATTGATGCCAAAAAGACGATTCCCAGAGCAGTGTCCCTTATCGCATTGATCGGCGGCTGCATGTTTATTTTCGTATCTTATATCGGTTATCTGGTTTACCCCAATTATACGTTTACTGACCCGGATTCAGCTGCTTTTGAGATTGCGCAGTACATCGGGGGAACCTTGTTTAGCTCGATGTTTCTCGCCGGTATGATCGTTTTGTGCTTTGCGTCAGCCCTATCCTCACATGCCAGCGTGTCCCGACTTCTCTTTGCAATGGGACGAGACTCCGTCCTCCCGAAAAGAATTTTTGGACATCTGAATCCACAGTTCAATACTCCGATCTACAATATTATCATTGTCGGCATCTTTTCCTTATCCGCGCTCTTCATAGACTTGGTTACAGCAGCATCCTTTATCAATTTTGGGGCACTCGTAGCCTTTACCTTTGTAAACCTTTCTGTCATTTTCCATTACTTTGTTAGACAAAAGAAGCGTTCTCCAAAAGAGTCCATCCGTTATTTTGTACTGCCGCTGATCGGCTCGCTTTTCAACATATGGCTATGGACCAATCTGAATGTGAACTCCTTGCTGCTTGGATTGATTTGGGGAGCGATTGGACTGATTTACCTGATGTATTTGACGAAGATGTTCCGCAAGCGTCCACCTGAAATGAATTTGGAAAATAAAGAATCTTCTGTCGAAACGCGTATACCAGCATCATAATAAGACCCATGCGATGGGGGAGCGAGGAAAGAAGGGGAGACGATTGGCAGTTCATGAGAGGGAAAAAGCACATCTGGTCTTGGCAAGCAATGCGATCTTTACCGGAATCGCTGATCAGGTGAGCGCCGGCGCAGTGGCGATTACTGACAATCGGATAACAGCGATTGGATCTATAAAAGAGATAAAGCCATACATCGGTCATGAAACGCGTGTGTATGATTACGGTGATCAGTTGATCATGCCGGGCTTTCACGATTTTCATATCCATTTGCTGCTGGGTAGTCTGTATCACGATTGTGTCAACCTGCTGTCTGCAACGTCAGAAGAGGAAGCGGCTCAGATGGTCAAGCATTTTGCAGATAGCCGACAGGATGATTTGTGGGTCTTCGGCTTCAGCTGGTACCATGTCTATTGGAAAAACAAACAGCTGCCACATCGTGCTACGCTAGATCGTCTCATCCCGGATCGCCCTGTCTTTCTGTTCAACGCAGAATGTCACGGTGCCTGGCTCAATACGAAAGCGCTGGAGCTATTGAACATTACGAGAGAAACGGAAGACCCGCCGTTTGGTCATATTCAAAAAGACGCACAGGGTGAGCCAACCGGATTTTTATATGAAACGGCGATGGGGCTGGCCAGAGAAGCATTCCATTTGCCAGTCGCTCAAAAAAATAGATTGCTGCGCGGATTTATGAATCAGGCAGCGAGCTTGGGGATTACGTCCATCAATGACTTCTTTCCTTTACCGGGCTTGGAGCTTGGAGATTTGGAGTTGTATCAGTCATTTGAAAAAGCAGGTGAACTAAAAGCCAGGATTCATTTTCTTGCTGCACTCGATGGCAATTTGGAAAGACCACGCTTCCTGCGCAGGCAGTACGCTTCGAGTAAGCTACGATTTTCCGGTTTAAAACAGTTTTTGGATGGAGTTCCCACTACCTATACAGCTTTGTTAGTTGATCCGTATTCAGATCGACCAGAAAGCAGAGGTGCCACGTTAATTCCGCCAGAGACTGTGAAGCAATGGGTCGTGGAAGCAGATAGAGAAGCGTTTCGTGTGCGGCTGCATGCCTGTGGGGACGGTGCGGTACGCTTGGGACTGGATTGTTTTGAAGCGGCCAGAAAGCAAAATGGAGCCAGAGATTCCAGACATACGATTGAGCATATCGAAGTGATCCATCCTGATGATATTAACCGTTTTGCCCAGCTAGAGGTGATCGCCTCGATGCAGCCCGAGCATATGGCAGCAGCGCAAACATTTGCAGACAACTGCTACCCAAATCGTTTTGGCAAAGAGCGTGATCCGTATACATGGCCGATCAAAACGTTATTGAAAAACGGAGTATCACTTGCTTTTGGCAGTGATTATCCGATTGTGCCGTTAGACCCGATGACGGAGATTTATCGGGCAGTGACCAGATTGCATGACGATCATCAGCCAGCGGGCGGCTGGAATCCGCAAGAGAAGATCTCGATGGCAGACGCCTTGCGTGCCTATACACAGGGTCCTGCCTATGGCGTATTTCGCGAGCATGAACTAGGAACACTTGCCCCCAACATGCTTGCAGATGTGATCGTACTTAACCGTAATCTGTTTACGGTAACCCCGGATTTGATTCGAAAAACAAAAGTGGTACTGACAATCATGGATGGTCAGGTCGTATACGACCGGGATGCTTCAGAGAATAAGGAGGACTTCTCACTTTTAAGAAATGATTCTCACTTGGAATCGATGCGGTTTGAATAGAAAAGAGTGAATTTTCGTGTAAGTAATCGTTTTATTTCTAAAAAATGAGAAAAAACGCTTGAAAACAGCAAGAAAACATTACTTTTTCGGGTGGCATAATTATTGCATTTATTCGAAAGTGTGTAACAACTACAATCGAAAAGGATGGATAAGTATGGAACGCAAGACAAGAGAAGAAGCTCTGGAATTGGCGGCAGAGGTGCTGGAGTTTATTCAAAGTGAAACTCTTTCAGTTGATCAAAAGAAAAAAATCGTATCTGATTCTGTAGATAACTTCAGCAATTATGTAACCAAAGCGATACTGGCTCATCGCAAGTCTGTCTCCAATGATTTTTCCGTCGTCGAATGGGAGGACGAGGCAGCTGTATTCCGGGATACGATGGGAGATGAGTACATTGATTGCCTGGGTGGCTACGGCGTTTATTTGTTAGGGCACCGCCATCCAAAGGTCGTCAAGGCTGTTGAGGCGCAAATTAAGCGTTATGCGCTACATAGTCAAGAAATGGTTGATCCACTGCGCGGATACTTGTCAAAGCTCGTTGCGTACATCACACCAGGGGATCTGCAGCACTCTTATCTCGTAAACTGCGGAACAGAAGCGAATGAAATGGCCTTAAAGCTGGCGCGTCTGGCAACGGGCAAAAAGTATTTCATTTCAACGGAAAAAGGCTTTCACGGTAAAACGCTGGGATCGTTGTCTGCTTCGGGGAAAGGCACGTTCCGTGAGCCGTATTTGCCGCTAGTCCCTGGATTCCAGCACGTACCTTTTGGTGATGCTGATGCAGTTGAGCAAGCGATCCGTATTCTCATCAATACAGGGGAAACGGTGGCAGGGGTGATTGTCGAGCCAATCCAAGGCGAGGGCGGCGTTAATATCCCGCCGGATGACTACTTGCCACGTCTGCGTGAAATTTGCGATCGATACGAATGCCTGTTGATCGTCGATGAGGTACAAACCGGCATGGGGCGGACCGGAACGATGTTTGGGGTCGATCACTGGAATGTTGTTCCCGATATTATGACTTTAGGAAAAGCGTTTGGCGGCGGTGTGATGCCGATTGCAGCGATGGTTGCCAAGAAAAAATGGTGGGGCAAAATGGAAGAAAACCCGTTCCTCCTCGGATCGTCCACCTTTGGCGGGAACCCACTGTGCTGCGCTGGAGCGATCGCGGGCATTCATACGATTCTGGAAGACAACATTCCTCAAATGGCAAAGGAAAAAGGTGATTATATTATGAAGCAGCTCAAGGAAATCCAAAGCCGCCATTCCGATATTTTTGTCAATGTCCGTGGCAGAGGGCTCTTGATCGGAATGGAGTTCGCAAATAACAGCTTCGGATATACACTGGCAAAGCGCCTGTTTGGGAAAAAAATCCTGGTTGGCGGTACGTTAAACAACGCTACAGTCATTCGCCTGGAGCCACCTGCCATCATTTCGTACGAGCAAATTGATTATGTACTGGCTTGCATCGAGGAAGGTATTGCACAGCTATCCAAGGAAACAAAAGTGCTTCGTTAAGGGGGATTCATCCATGTCCATGCCGATAAAACAGATTTACATCGACGGAGAATGGGTCTATTCTCAATCGCAAGAAACCTTCCCTGTTCTCAATCCTGCTACAGGTGAAACGATTGCGATCGTAACCAAAGGCGGCAGGGCGGATGCCCAAAGAGCGATAGCGGCAGCCAGGCATGCCTTTGATGAATCTGGCTGGGCAGAGACTCATGCCCGTCAACGGGCGGAGATTTTGAACCGTGTTGCCGATTTGATTGAGCAGCGAGCGGATGAATTTGCGAAGCTGGACACACAAAATAACGGGAAGCCGCTACGAGAGTCTACCTATGATGTCTCTGACGCTGTCAATCAGTTTCGTTATTACGCCGGATTGTGCACAAAACCGACTGGGCAAACGTATGACGTGCCGGATGATATTCAAGCCCTCGTCGTGCGGGAGCCGATCGGGGTAGTAGGTGCAATTACGTGCTGGAATTACCCGCTAGTCATGAATGCCCAAAAGCTTGCTCCAGCGCTGGCTGCTGGCAATACGATTGTTTTAAAGCCCGCTGATCTGACACCGCTGACGACGATTTTACTATTCGAGTGCTTGGAGCAAGCAGGCTTGCCCGCGGGTGTTGCCAACCTGGTGACAGGACCTGGAAGCGAGGTCGGGGACGAGATATCCAAAAACGAGCTGGTAGACAAGGTAGCGTTTACGGGTGGTACTGAAACGGGAATTGCCATTATGAAAAATGCTGCGGATACGGTCAAAAAGCTATCGCTTGAGCTGGGCGGCAAGTCACCAAACATCGTATTTGCCGATGCTGATTTTGAGACAGCCGTCGATTATGCCCTGCATGCGATTTACGCAAACCAAGGCGAAGTATGCTCGGCAGGGTCACGCTTGATTCTCGAAGAAAGTGTTTATGATCGCTTTCTTGATCGGCTGGTTGAACGCGCGCAAAAAATTGTGGTAGGGAACGGAATGGACGAAGATACCGAGATGGGACCACTCATTTCCGAATCTCATATGAATCGTGTATTGTCCTATATTCAGCTCGGAATCGATGAAGGGGCAAAGCTGTTGTGTGGTGGAAATCGTCTGGTGAAAAATGGATTGGAAAAAGGGTTCTTCGTCGAGCCGACCATCCTGGAGGCTGCTGATCCATCCCTTCGAATCGTGCAGGAAGAGATTTTTGGACCCGTTCTCGTCGTACAAAAGTTCCGGTCAGAAGAAGAGGCAATCCGTTTGGCAAACGGCACTAAGTACGGTCTGGCAGGAGCCGTCTTTACAAATGACGGGGCCAAGGCCCAGCGTGTCATCCGCAAGCTTCGGGCAGGAATTACCTGGATTAATACGTATCACCCTACCTTTAATGAAGCGCCATGGGGGGGATACAAGCAGAGTGGAATTGGCCGCGAGCTAGGGACTTTCGGTTATGAAGCTTACACAGAAGTAAAGCAAATCAACATTAATCTGCAGGTCAAACCGTCTGGATGGTTCCGCAATTAATGGGATAGCATATCAAATGAACAAGGGAGGTACCACTGGTATCTCCCTTGTTCATTTGATTCAGTATGTTTGTTCCATTACATAAACTTACGTCCTATTCTCATCCGCGAGAATCTGATGGGCATCTATTTTCCGGTAAAGGGTGGCGAGCCCAATATCCAGCTTACTAGCGATAAGTCGTTTCGCTTCCAGTCCATGTCCATACTTTTTCAGCATTTCGATCAGAATTTGTTTCTCGTGATCCTGAAGCATATTTTTTAGCGACTGTTCATCTGCTTCGGCAATCACTGGTGCAGGAGAACTGCAAGCAGTACGAATACGCGGAAGAATACTGTCCATATCCAAATAAGAGGACGTCGTCATATTCACGGAGTATTCAATCGCATTTTCCAATTCACGCACGTTGCCGGGCCAATGATAGCTGGTAAAAGCTCTCCTGACCTCAGGCGAAAAAGTGAGCGGGCTGTGCTCAGACATTTGGCTGTACTTTTCGAGAAAATAATCCATGAGCACCGGGATGTCCTCTATTCTTTCAGAGAGAGGCGGCATATACAGCGGAATGACATTCAGACGGAAAAACAAATCCTCCCGAAACTCCTTTGTCCGAACCATTTCCTCCAAATCTTTGTTGGTAGCAGAGATGACGCGAATATTTACAGGGATTAGACGATTAGACCCGACCCGCTCTACCTGCTTGGATTGCAGCACATGCAGCAGCTTTACCTGCAGATGAAGGGGGAGATCGCCAATTTCGTCCAAAAAGATCGTTCCACCATCGGCCAATTCGAATTTTCCGGCTTTGCCTTCGCGTCTCGCACCTGTAAAAGCACCACTGACATAACCGAATAGCTCGCTTTCTAACAATGTCTCGGGGATGGCTCCGCAGTTGACGATAATAAACGGACCCGTCCGCCTATTACTCGCGAAATGAATAGCAGCAGCCATCATTCCTTTGCCTGTGCCGCTTTGACCAGTTATCAATATATTGGAGGTTCCTCTAGCCACCTGCTCTGCTTGCTTTTTCACAAGCGAAAGGGCTCGGCTCTGTCCATATATCTCTGAAAAAAAGAGATCCTTCTGCTCGCTGGTTAGCTCATACGCCAATCTCCTCGCATCTGCCATCCGTCGAAAGGTAGCGACAACTCCGACAACCTCATCCTGGATTAGAATCGGGCGTGCCGTTACGATTAAATGCATGTCATGCTGGTCCAACTGGTAATGCTCCTCCTGTTGTATGTAGCCTTTTCCTGTCTGAAGCACCTCGAGCATTGGGGAGTTTGACCAGATTTGCTCGATAGGTGTGTTGATCAATTGCTGTTTATCCATCTGGACAAGCTGCTCGGCCGTTTCATTGCAATTCGTAATGAGTCCATTTTCATCAATTGCAATGATTCCTTCATGGATAGAACCGATCAAGACCTCCAGCTTTTGCGTAGTCTTAATCCACTTGTTGAGAGCGGCTTGCTCGGAAATTTTACTGGTCAACAATTCCGACATGCGTTGCAAATAGGTGAGCAGTACGAGCTTGTTCATAACGAGAGAACGGCGCTGGATTTCATCAAAAGCGATCAGACCGATGACGCCAATGACAGCTCCATCATAATGGATGGGAGCACAAACCTCCGCGAGTTCTTCGGTACCTCCTGTGAGGACAGATGGATCGTAGGAGGGATCATTGCGCGCATCCTCGACAAAGAAAGGCTGATTGGTTCGAATGACGCGCCCATACAAATACCCTGCTTCAACCTGACCTTCTTCCTCCTTCATATTAATCATATCCTTGTATTTTCCAGTACCAGCTATGATTGTCATCTCATTATCGACGATTTCGGTTTCGATCTGCAGGACAGCGGAAATAGCTTCTGCAACTTGCTGGACCGTGTGCTGAATCTCCTTCAAAAGACTCACGTGTACACCTCCATCAATCCTTTTTTGCCTGATAGTGCCTATTTACAAAGGTAATAATTAGTATTTTCTCTTTTTTTAGAATAATACCTCTTTCTATTTCAGTTATTATTTATGAGAATAGAGAAAAGGAAGAGCAACAACAAAAGCAGGTCGTAGGGCAACCAGAAGGGAGCTAAAAAGATATGAACATCCAAAATATCAAAGCGTTTATTTATGTCGTACAATTCGGCAGCTTTAACAAAGCGGCGGAAGCCTTGTATTTATCGCAGCCATCTATCTCAGCGCGCATTCGTTCACTAGAGAACGATGTCAGCCAAAAGCTGTTTATCCGGGATCGCAACAAGTGTGTGCTGACGGATGCCGGGAAAAGCTTCTTGCCTTATGCTGAAAAGATTTTACGTGAATATCAGGAATCGGTTTATAAGATGAATCAGCAGCTGTATATACCGGATCAAGTAAAAATTGCCTGCTCCATTTCCATCTCGAACTATGTCATCCCCCAAATTCTCCCTGTTTTGCAAAATAGGTTTCCGGCATGTCGGTTTAAGATCGTTTCGGATCATTCGGAATCCTCGCTATCTAAAGTATTGAATAATGAAGTAGATTGTGGTCTCATTCGGGAAATTATTCATCCACGCATTGACTCCACCGTGTTGTTGAACTATCGCGTAGGGTTATACGCACATCCTGATCATCCATTAGTGCGACAAGAGAGCGTCACCATCGAACAGGTAGTCGAGCACAATATCATTTTCTATGATCATAATTCTCCGGAATGGTTAGGGATCAGGAGCTTGCTCGAGACGGTCAAGTTTCAACAGCACTTAATTGTAGATATTGATAACATGGAAGCGGCCAAAAGGCTGGTCATGAAAGGGATGGGGATTTGTTTTCTCCCGGAAAATGCCGTAGAGGACGAAATGAATAGTCATCGATTGGAAAAAGTCCCACTCGTTCTTCCTCTGGAATTTACAACGAGCATCGCACTCGTTCATCTAAAAGATGAGGAAATATCGCCAATCGTGTCCCATATCAAAAGCATGTTTGTGTGAGCAGCGAACCAGCGTGTAGGTTATGAGTCCGAGCGCGGGTTTTCTTTCTATTGGATTTCGCACAGAAATGCTACTAATAAAGATTATCTATTAGTTGATAAATCTCTCGGATTATTTTTGTTTCCGCTTACATGATAGTCTTGGACATAAGACGTCTGAATCTTTTGATAGAAAGGGGATCCATAATTTGTGAGCTTACAAGACGGAACTTTAGGGATTAATCTCCTTACCTCGACAGCCATTGGTGTGATACTGCTTTTACTTGGGATGTGGATAAACAAAAAGGTTAGCTTTTTCAGAAAGTACTGTATTCCAAGTCCCGTTATTGGCGGATTCAGCTTTGCCGTCCTGGTCTGGCTTTTAAAAGAGTTCGAGATTGTGCAGGTGAAGGTCGACAATACGATGGGCGATTTGCTTATGTTTGTTTTCTTCGTCACGATCGGATTGGCAGGGAGTCTTTCTTTAATAAAAAGAGGCGGGAAGGTCTTATTCTATTACATTCTCGTATGCTGGGGATTGGCTATCTTCCAGAATGGATTTGGTGTGGCACTAGCGTCCTTGCTCGGAATTGATCCATTGCTTGGAATAGCTTCAGGTGCGGCTGCATTAGAAGGCGGGCATGGTATGGCAGCAGCGATGGCACCCTCCATAGAAGCAGCGGGTGGAACAGGGGCCTTAACAGTGGGACTTGCTGCAGCGACATATGGCTTGGTTGCGGGGAGCTTAATCGGTGGACCTCTGGGTAACTGGTTGATCAAGAGGAATAAGCTGAAGATCGAAACGGATGACTCGTGGGAGAAAAGCGTGGATCTCTCAGAGGAAAAGAAACCAGCGAAAAACATCAATTATAAAGATGTAGTGACGGTAATCGCAGTTGTTCTCATTGTTTTGGCTTTCGGTACCAACGTAGCCAAATGGTTGACGAATATCACAGGGTTTACGATTCCAGGACATGTCTTCAGTTTATTTGTTGGCTTGCTTTTTGCCTCCTTTAATAACAAGAAAAATATCGTCAAGATCGATAGCAAAACACTGGATGTTGTATCCGTAGTCGCACTTGAGCTGTTCCTAACCATGGCGATGATGAATTTGAAAATTTGGGAGCTGTATGATCTTGCAATCCCTCTACTCATTATCTTAGTTGCCCAAACGATTGCTATCATTTTGATCGCATGGCTAATTATCTTCAAAGTGACTGGAAAGAACTACGATGCAGCATTACTGGCAGCCGGTTTTATCGGTCATGGACTAGGTGCGACAGCAAATGCTTTAGCAGTAATGGATGCGGTAACAAAGAAGTATGGCCTGGTTTCACGTAAAGCCTTTTTCATTATCCCCGTAAGTGGATCAATGCTAGTAGATATCGTTGGAGTACCATCCAGCGTTATTTTTTCGAATCTATTTGCTCATTAAACTACTAACTCTACCATTGGAGGTACGATCATGAAAAAAGTAAACATGCCGATTACAGGGATTTGTACGTTCGCGAAATACCCGATTTGTGATGATCTCGAAAAGCTGGATGCCGATGTCGCGGTTCTCGGGGTTCCTTATGATACGGGAGTTGGATTTTTATCGGGATGCCGGTTTGGTCCGAGACGTATTCGTGAGGTGTCCACGCACTACGGACGAGGAGACGCTGGTTTTTATGATCCGGAAAGAGACGAGGTATTCCTGGGCGCATCCGTCAAAATCGTAGATGTTGGAGATGCGGATGTCGTTCACGGAGATATTCAGGGGTCCTTTGATGCGATTGAATATGCTGTCAGCAAAATTAGAGAAAAAGGAGCGATACCAGCCATCATGGGTGGCGATCATTCCATCTCGATACCAATCGCCAGAGGATTAAAGGATGAAGGGGACGTGACCGTCATCCAGTTGGATGCTCACCTGGATTGGTCAGACGCACCTGGCGGACAGCGCTTCGGAAATGGCAGCCCGATGCGGAGAATGTCGGAAATGAGTCATATCAAGGAAATGGTGCAAATCGGGTTGCGTGGTCTCGGCAGCAGTCGAAAAGAAGACTTCGAAGCAGCCAAAGCGTATAAAAGCAAATTGATTTCAGCGAAGGAAGCGACGCAGCTAGGCGTGGAAGGCATCCTGGCGCAAATTCCGAAAGCAGATAAGTACTATGTCACCATTGATATTGATTGCTTCGATATTTCCTTGGCAACAGGTACTGGCTCGCCATCGCCTGGTGGCTTCTCCTATGACTTTTTAAACGACATTTTGATCGGAATCGCGGAAAAAGGCAATGTGATTTGCTTTGACTTGGTTGAAGTAGCACCACAGTATGATCCTACAAACGCAACCACACGCGTAGCAGCTATGACCATGCTTAATTTTATGGGGCACATTCTGAAACAAAAAGAAAAAAGAGAAGAGAAATAGTACGCATAGTCATGATGGAGAAGCGAAATCTCTATCATGGCTTTTTTTGTACTTCATGCCACTTTGCCTCGATAGAGTTTTTTTATTTGGGCGGTATCCATTTTTGTTAACAGAGAGTACGGCTATAATGAATCATAAATGAAAAAGCTTGTGCTGAGAGGGCTGAACATGACAGATCAGACAATCAAGGAAAGAAAGCTACTATTGCAAGAGGTTGAGGGCCTGCTGTCGTTAATCACCTTACCCATTCTCGTTGTCGATACGACTGGTATACAAGTAATCAGGATTACACCAATCGCGTTTATCTCAGTAGTGCTAGCCTCACTTCTGACGTCTTTATTTTCGAGTGTGGCTTCAGCTGGGCTTGAGTATCGTAAATCATAATGGATCATGAAGTTTCCACCCCTGTATAGCAAAGAGTGCCTCGAAAGTTACATTTTTCGGGGCTTTTTTGTGTTAGCATGGCTAGCGTTTTTGATATGATAGAGAGGTGTAAGAAATTGATCAGTAATGTTTTTGGAGGTAGTCATGAAATACGACGTAATCTTATTCGATGTTGACGATACATTAATGGATTTTAAAATGACGGAAGAAAACGCCTTGCAAAACACGTTTGCAGCGTTTGGGTTTCCTACTGGACTTGCCGATTATGGTGTTCAATACAAAGAAATCAGTAAAGTGCTGTGGAGAGATTTAGAAGAGGGTCGTATCACAATCGGTGATTTGGGCGTAGAAAGATTTCGGAGATTGTTTGCTGTTGATCAGCCTGAGCTGGATGCAAAGGCTTTTGGTCATGCCTATTTAGAGAACCTGGGAAAAGAAGTACACCTCATCCCGGGCGCGGTAGAATTGTGCAGCCAGCTCGCAGGCTGTCGGCTGGTGGTCATCACAAACGGGTTTGCATCCGTGCAAACCGCGAGAATCGGTGCTTCACCGCTGTGTCATACATTTGAACAATTGATCATTTCCGAGCAGGTAGGCTACAAAAAGCCTGATCGGGAAATTTTCGAATATGCCTTTTCCAAGCTGCAGCTAACAGATAAAACAAAGGTGTTGATGGTCGGGGACTCATTGACCTCCGATATTCAGGGAGGCAATCGTTTTGGCATCGATACATGTTGGTACAATCCGCTGCAAAAAGAAAATCATTCGGGGATTCAGCCAACCTATGAAATAAAAGAGCTTGGGGAACTGCTTTCCATCGTAAACGGAGAAGAGTGATTCTGGGTACAGTATTAGCTTTTCTCATCCGGTAAGTGTATTTGCCAGATCTATCATGTAAGATGGAAGAAATACAGCTAGCACGTGAATCTAGCGATAGGAGCCATTCAAATATGTATCGTACGTTAGAAGAATGTATTCTTGATTTGGAAAAAAACGGACATTTGGTGCGCATTACAGAGGAAGTTGATCCGTACCTGGAGATGGCCGCCATCCATCTGAAGATGTATGAAGTTGGCGGTCCGGCTCTGCTTTTTGAAAATGTCAAAGGATCGAAGTTTCGAGCAGTTTCCAACTTGTTCGGTACGATCGAACGCAGCAAATTTATTTTCCGTAGCACGTGGGCAGCGGCAGAAAATGTGATTGCACTGCGCAACGATCCGATGAAGGCGCTAAAGCATCCTTTTAAAAATATGGAGAGTGGCTTTGCTGCTTTGAAAGCATTGCCGATCAAAAAATCGACGGGCACACCCGTTACTTACCAAGAAATCAGTATCTCCGACCTGCCACTGATCCAGAGCTGGCCAATGGATGGAGGGGCGTTTGTTACGCTACCGCAGGTTTATTCGGAAGACCCGGAAAAGCCTGGTATCATGAATTCGAATTTGGGCATGTACCGTGTTCAACTGACCGGCAATGAGTACGAAATTAATAAAGAAATCGGCTTGCACTACCAAATTCATCGCGGGATCGGCGTCCATCAGGATAAAGCCAACAAGCTTGGGACGCCGTTGAAAGTGAGCTGCTTCGTCGGCGGACCTCCTGCACATACACTTTCAGCTGTGATGCCCTTGCCAGAAGGAATGAGCGAAATTACGTTTGCAGGCTTGCTCTCCGGCCGTCGTTTTCACTACAGCTATGATGAGAGCGGCAATTGCATTAGTAATGATGCTGATTTTGTCATCACTGGAGAAATTCATGCCGGGGAAACGAAGCCGGAAGGGCCATTCGGCGATCATCTGGGCTATTACAGCCTGACACATCCGTTTCCGGTCATGAGAGTAAAAAAGGTTTATGCCAAGCCAAACGCAATTTGGCCTTTTACCGTGGTTGGACGTCCACCACAAGAAGATACTTCCTTCGGTCAGCTAATCCACGAATTGACGGGCGATGCGATCAAGCAAGAAATTCCTGGGGTTAAAGAAGTTCATGCGGTTGACGCAGCGGGTGTCCACCCCTTGCTTTTTGCCATCGGAAGCGAGCGGTACACCCCTTATCAACAAGTGAAGCAACCAACAGAGATGCTTACGATCGCAAATCGGATCTTAGGAACAGGTCAGCTCAGTTTGGCTAAATATTTGTTCATAACAGCTGAAGAAAATCGACCGATCACGACCCATGATGAAATAGATTTTATGACATACATTTTGGAACGGATCGACCTACGCAGAGACATTCATTTCTATACGAATACTACGATTGATACCTTGGATTACTCAGGAACGGGCTTGAATAGTGGCAGTAAAGTCGTTTTCGCAGCCTATGGCGAGCAAAAAAGAGAGCTGTGCAAGGAAGTGCCAGATGCTTTGAAGGAGCTGCGTGAATTCGGCAATGCACGAATGATCATGCCAGGTGTTGTCGCCATTCAAGGCGCTGTTTTTACGGATTATGCGAGCGCGCAAAAAGAGATGCAAAGCTTGTCTGATGCGATTAAGGACAGAGGCTCGATTGAATCCTGCCCGATGATCATTGTCTGTGATGATAGCACGTTTTTGAGTGCTACGCTTTCCAACTTCTTGTGGGCAACCTTTACACGAAGCAATCCGTCGCACGATATTTACGGCGTCAACAGCTATTATGAAAACAAGCACTGGGCATGTGACAATGTCATTATTGATGCCCGTGTCAAGCCACATCAAGCGCCGCCGCTCATTCCAGACCCCACTGTGGAAAAAAACATTGAGCGATTGTTCGTCAAAGGAGCAAGCCTGGGCGGTATTCTCTAGTAAGTTCAATTCGTGTATGGTTCCTTTTGTAAGAAAAACAAAGCAACGGTTTTTTGATGACCGTTGTTTTGTTTCATCACGTAAACGGAAGGCGAGGGCTCGATGAATTTTTCCGACCTTGAGATCACCGTACAAGCGGATGTTGTGATTGGTGGTCATGTGAATAATGTAAAGTATTTGGAGTTTTTGGAGTCAGCGCGTCAGACTTGGTACGAATATTTCAACAGTTTGGGCTTTGTCTCATTTATGGCTCACTTACGCGTGGATTATAAAAAAGAGGCTTTTCTCGGTGACCAGCTGCACATTCATACCGCTGTACATCAGGTTGGAAATACTAGCTTCGTTCTTAAACAAATGATTAAAAATCAACACGAAGAGTCTGTACTGGAAGCAGAAGCTACCTTTGTCTCGATCTGTCAGCAGACAGGACAAAAAATCCGCGTTCCCGATGAGCTGCGCAACCGTTTGTAGACTACATCGGCCCCGTCATTTTTTTCATTTTTCGGTAAACAGTGCTGCGACCAATTCCGAGCAATCGTGCCGTCTCGGAAACATTGCCGCCTGTCTTATGCAGCACATCCACAATCGCGTCATTTTCCAGCTTTTCCAGCTCTCCGGTTGGAGCTGCTGTTTGCGTTTAGGTTGACAGAATGTACGCTGGAAAACAGCTAGTGTCTACAAATCCGTCCTCCGATAAAAAAGCGGCTTCGCGCAGTGCTGCTGCCAATTGTCGCACATTGCCAGGCCAGGGATAATTCTCGATCAATTGCTCAGCAGCAGCTGAAAGCGAGAGGGGTCCCTGGTTTAATTGTGTTTCTATGCCAGCGAGCAAAAGTCGGGCTAGCGGCATTCGATCTGCTCGTTTGCGAAGAGGGGGAAGAATGATATGCACACCTTGCAGGCGGTAAAACAGATCGGCACGAAAGCTGCCTTCCTGAACTTTATTCCACAGGTCCGTATGAGTAGCGGTAATGATCCGTACATCTACATGAGTAGGCTTGGTACCTCCAACACGGGTAACGCTTAAATCCTGTAGCACCCGCAGGAGTGCGACCTGCATCTCCATCGGCATTTCCGCGATTTCATCCAGAAAGAGTGTGCCTCCATGCGCTTGTTCGATTTTTCCTGGCTGTCCTGTTTGCTTTGCACCTGTAAAAGCGCCCGCCTCATAACCAAACAACTCACTTTCCAACAAGCTTTTTGGGACTGCTCCACAGTTAATCGCGACGAAGGGCTTGCTTGCACGGGGGCTGGCCATATGGATCGCTTGGCTGACAATGTCTTTACCTGTCCCGCTTTCCCCTGAGAGCATGATCGTGTAATCCGTAGTCGCGGCGCGTTTGGCGAGACGAATCGCCTTCAAGAATGAATCGTCGCTTCCAAAAATGTCATCAAAGGTATAGAGCGTGGAGCCATCAGCTCGCTTTTGCCTCTGTTGTGCTTTTGATACATCACTCCACGCGATGAGGGGTGGGCGGGTATCAATCAAAACGGATGCTTGCCATCTGTTATCGACGCCGTTCCCGTTCCCCACAAGCAGCGTGTCCGATCGCAGCGCACCTGAAGGCCTATGCAACAACGGCTCCATATCAGTCAACAGATCAGATAGCTGAATATTCCCCATCAAATGCTTGTCCAGGTGGAGCAGCATCTGTGCTTCCCGGTTGCCGCCTGTGACGACGCCATCCTGATTGACCGCTACTAATGCCCGATGTTTGCCAGGCTGCTGCGGTGAGAGGGAAAACACGAGTTGACGGTCAGGGCGATGGATGAGAAGCCAATCCTCGATTTTTCGTGCCATGGCATCAACCATGCCTAGCATAGATGGATGATACTTTACAGCTAGTCCGCTGAAATCCATGATCGCAAGCAATTCCCCATATGGATCAAAAATCGGAGAGGCGGCACAGTACAGCATGTGATTCGCTTCCAAATAATGTTCTGTGCCTACGACGGCGAGTGGCTTCTTTTCAACGATCACTGTTCCTGCCGAATTCGTACCCCGTACCTGCTCAGACCAGCAAGCGCCTTGGTGAACCTGAATTTTTTCCGTATCCTTTAAAAACGAAGGATCGCCTTTACTTTCCAATATGTATCCGGATGTGTCACAGATAATCACAATCGAGTACGACGACTTCAGCCAATAGGCCAAATGCTCCATAGTTGGAGCGATCTCTCTCATGAATTCTTCTTTTTGCTCCCTGTACTGCTTGAATTGAGATTGCTCAAGTATGGCATCCTTCGCTGTTAAGGCATTGACTCCATTCATTCGACTGCGTTCCCATGATTTTTTCAGCAAAACACTAGTGGGCTCCAGCAAGGTTTTCACCCCTCGTCAAAAAATGGAAAATTCTAAAAATATTGTACCACAATTCTCGTGAATTCGAGCAATTGTATCGATCAGATGAAGCAACTGTTTCATTTTGAACCACCATGAGTCTGCGCAAAAGGCATGATGTAAGCGTTTTCTGATTGGCATAAAACATGCTTCTATCAATCATCGAAAGCACAACAAATAGGTAGAGGAGGCAATCGGATGGCAGAAACGGTAAAAGTCGCATTGGACCCTCGGGTGGAAGCATTCCTCGCTACAGGTCCGAAGAAGCTGTTTATTGGTGGGGAGTTTGTCGAGTCGCTCTCTGGAAAAACCTTTGAGTCGATCGATCCGTCCAGCGGCGAGATTATTACAGCCGTTTACGAAGCGGACGCAGCTGACGTGGACAGAGCGGTAGTGGCAGCAGAACGGGCATTTCATGGAGATTGGGCGAAAGTAAGCCCGAGCGAACGCGGCCGTATGCTTTGGAAGCTCGCAGATTTAATGGAAGAACACGCGGAAGCACTCGCCCAGCTCGAAACGATTGATAACGGTAAACCGGTTACGCACGCTCGTGCCGCGGATGTACCTCTTGCCATCGATCATTTCCGTTACTATGCGGGATGGTCCACGAAATTGTCTGGAGAGGTCATCAATAATTCTGCTGGCAGAAACATGCTAACATACACACGCCGTGAGCCGATTGGTGTCGTCGGACAAATCATTCCTTGGAATTTCCCACTGCTGTTAGCGGCATGGAAGCTTGGTGCTGCACTTGCTACGGGCAACGTTGTCATCTTAAAAAGCGCTGAGCAAACTCCACTTTCGGCCATTTATCTGGCGGAGCTGATTCAGCAGGCAGGCTTCCCTGAGGGCGTGGTCAACATCATTACTGGCTACGGTCCAACGGCTGGTGCTGCGATAACGAATCATCCCCGCATTCGCAAGGTCGCGTTTACCGGATCTACCGAGGTCGGGAAGTTGATCATGCAGGAAGCCGCAGGCAACCTCAAGCGAGTATCGCTGGAGCTAGGTGGGAAATCTCCGAATATCATTTTCCCGGACGCGGATTTTTCCAAAGCGATCCCAGGAGCTTTGATGGGTATTTTCTTTAACCAGGGACAGGTTTGCTGCGCGGGTTCACGCTTGTTTGTACATAAAAAGGTGTATGACAACGTGCTGGCTGACATGAGCAGCTTTGCCGCCAAAATGAAGCAAGGTCCCGGGCTTGACGAGTCTTCGGAGATCGGTCCGCTTGTCTCAAGCGAGCAGTTTGAGCGTGTCTCCGGTTACTTGCAAAAAGGCTGCGATGAGGGTGCAACGGCACTCACAGGTGGCTCCCCGCTTGACGGAGCCGGTTACTTTGTCCCGCCAACAATTTTTGCTGATGTAAATGATCAGATGACGATTGCTCGTGAAGAGATTTTCGGACCTGTCGTTGCTGCTATGCCATTCGATGATGAAGCACAAATCGCAGACGTCATTCGCCGTGCAAATGATACAGAATATGGGCTAGCTGCTGGCGTATGGACAACGGATATTCGCAAAGCGCACAAGGTTGCACATTCCCTCGAAGCCGGAACTGTCTGGGTGAACTGCTACAATGCCTTGGATGCAGCGGTGCCATTTGGCGGCTACAAGCAGTCAGGATACGGACGTGAAATGGGCTCCTATGCGTTAGACTTGTATACAAACGTGAAATCAGTCTGGGTCAACCTCGATTAGCCAAATCCGTGTTAGAAGCTGAAAGGAGGAGTATGTGATGAGAGCAGCACAAATTATGGAGCATAGAATGCCACTTCGTATTGGAGAGGTGCCAGACCCGACTCCAGGACCAACAGATGTTATCGTGCGTGTAGAGGCATGCGGCGTTTGTCGAAGTGACTGGCATGCTTGGATGGGAGATTGGGCGTGGATTGGATTAAGCCCGCAATTGCCGATCATCCCGGGACACGAGCTAGGGGGAGTAATCGAAGCGGCTGGCAAGGACGTGAAAAATTTCCGACCTGGAGATCGTGTCACAACCCCTTTTCATGAGGGATGCTCCTACTGTTCCAATTGTCTGAGCGGTCATTCCAACCGATGTGACAACCTGGCGATCTTTGGGTTTAGCTACGATGGTGCGTATGCAGAGTATGTGAGAGTACCAAACGGAGATTTTAACCTGATCCGTCTTCCAGATGAAGTAGACACGCTGACGGCTGCTGCAATCGGTTGCCGATACATGACAGGGTATCACGGCGTTTTGCGGGGAAATGTACAGCCTGGTAACTGGCTTGCGATTCATGGAGCAGGTGGTGTCGGTTTGTCAGCCGTGCAGGTGGGAAATGCGGTAGGGGCGATGGTGATTGCAGTTGATGTGGACGATGCCAAGCTTGCCAAGGCAAAGGAAGAGGGTGCAGTTGCAGTTGTAAACGCCCGCAAAGAAAACGTAGTGGAAGCGATCAAGGAAATTACAAAAGGTGGCGCTCATGCTTCCATTGATGCCCTCGGAATTCGTGAAACCATTCTCAATTCAGTGTTAGGCTTGCGCAAAGGTGGTCGACATGTGCAAATCGGCTTGACGACAAAGGAGGAGGGAGGAATGGTGGACCTGCCCATCGACGCAATTACAGCGATGGAGCTGGAGATAGTGGGCAGCATCGGAAATCCACATTCTGCCTATGACGGGCTGCTGGCTTTGATTGCGCAAGGCAAGCTGAATCCGGGCTCGCTCGTTTCAAAACAAGTCGCCTTGGATGACGTATCTGGTATCCTGGACGACATGACCAACTTTCAAACGTTTGGCTTTCACGTCATTACGAAATTTAGATAATAACGGAGAAAAAGTCGGCAAAACTGTCGGCTTTTTCTGTATGCAAAAAAGGCTTCCTCTTCACGCGTACTGAGGAGAAAGCCTTTTGCCTCACTTATATAGAACCGTGGGTATAATCTACCAACGTAGTGTGTTCTACTGCACCATTTTCCCGAGCCATCAAGTAGTGAAGCCGTGCGTCTGCCATGACCACTAGCTGTCCATCATCTGTGTAGCCTCCGATGGGGCCATGTGAAATAGCTAACATGATTGCGCCGTCCGGGGAAACAAAAGGCTCATGGATGGCCCCTGCGGATTCACAGGTATAGTAACCTGCATACCCCTTGTCATCTCCTTCCTCATAATAAAAACCGCCTTCGATAATGAACGCTTCTGTGTTATGCAGATGCCAGTGCACCGCAGCTTTTATACCCGGATCTACTTTTAGGAGCATCGTGAAATTACCGGAGACGAGGTCACAGAAAAAGAGTTTGAAATAAGTTCCAGGCATAAGCCAGTCTGTCCACGGAATCCAGTCCGGATTGATGAAATCGCGCCGTTCTCCCTTCGGTGTCAGTCCTGGATTTTGCATCCAATACATCGGGTTGAACTTCTTTGTTTCGTTAGGATTGGTTGACATGTGAATCGCCCTCCTGTAATCGTTTTCAAAAGCTTGATGTCATCGTATCTGGGCGATCTTACAGTAGTCTTACAAAATGAGTCTGATTTCTTCAATTTTTGCCCTTCTTCTTTTATGGGACAAAAGAAGTTATAATTTTCTGTAATATCAAATAATTCGTTCGGTGGAAGGAGCGGTCATGATGAAGATTTTCGAATCCAAGCTGAGTCCCCCCGAGATGAGAAAATGTCTTACTCGTGAGCGGCTGTTCCAATTCCTTGATCAGTATCTGCATAAAAAAGTGATTTCGATCACGAGCGAGGGGGGCTACGGGAAAACAACACTCGTTTCCAGCTATGTGCGCGCGAAAAAGCTAGCAGCGGTGTGGTATCGGCTGGAAGCGTCTGATCGCGATCCTCTTGTTTTTTTATCGTATCTGAATGCGGGACTACTGGCACATGGAGCGGGTAGTCTTAGAGGTGATGAGCAAAAAGCAGCGCAATCACATGATTTGGCACAGCTATGTGAAGAGGTGATCGAGCGACTCGAGGCAGTCAACGATCGGCTGCTGATTATTTTGGATGACTACCATAATCTGAAAGAGAATGAGGAAGTAAGGAAACTAATGATCGATTTACTTCGATCCGCTTCACCATACGTCACTTTTATCCTGAACGGTCGAATGAAGCCTGATTTGCCTCTCATTCCTCTAAAATTGCGTCAACAGCTGGCAGAATTATCGTCGCAAGATTTAGCATTTACAAAAGAGGAGACAGAAGTGTTTTTCCGGGAGCTATTTGAACTGAATGTGTCTGCAGAAGAAATACTCTTGATTCTCCAAAAAACGGAAGGCTGGGCAGCGAGTCTCGTGTTGTTGTGGGATGTGCTCAAAAACCTGAATGAACGACAGCGAAAGCATTTTATTACACACATGGATATCACCGACGATATTTACAGTTACTTAGTGACGGAGGTTTTGGGGCAGCAGTCAGAGGAACTGCAGCGTTTTCTCCTACATACAAGTCTGCTTGAAGAACTCGACCCTGTAATTATCAACCGTTGGCTGACGATCACGGACGCTCAAAAAAAGCTGGATCACTTACAGGCCCATCATCTGTTTTTATATAAGGATCACCGCGGCTTATTTCGTTACCATCAGCTGTTCAAGGCGTTTTTGTACCAGCATTTAAAAGGAGGGCTCACGCAGCTTGAGCTGAATCAGAAGCACGCTAGACTAGGAGAAATCTATGAGCAGAATCACCTGCTGCTACGCGCCTTTGTCCATTACACATGGGGCAATGAATATGCGGAGGCTGCACGGTTAATGCGAACCATGGTGAATCGTTATCGACCGGACTGGTTTTTACATGTAGTGGATGGTGCATTAGAGTCCTTATCCCCGGAGCATTCCCTAGCGACTACAAGTCTTTTCTTGTTCCGCTGTGTTCCATTGGAAGTATTAGAGCCGCTTATTCCAGCTTTAGAGGAAAGCATTGAACGCCAGCAGCATAGCAGTACGATAGCAGCTCAGCTTCAGCATCGGTTGGCGAATATTCTGTTTTATCGAGGAGATTTGGAGCGTGCACTGGCTTTCTTTCATGCTTCTGCAGCTGCGGCGGAGCAGGTCCACGATTTTGCACTCGTCGCTTTGAATTTGTCGATGGCCTCTCAAGTATACCGATTGCAAGAGTATCATGATTACGCCATTCGGTACGCTCGCCAATCTCTTTCCTATTCGGAGCAGCACGTGATACCGCCACATGTGCTGATGCACGGTCTGTGGAACTTGGCTGAGGTTTTATTAGAGCGAAAAGAGACAGAGTCTGCTGAAATTTTCATTATACAGGCAATAACGGTTTCAGAATCATGCGATGAGGCATCCAAGGCATTTCCGTACAGCTCGATGGGGAAGTTTTACAGGCAGCGTAAAGACTATGAATTGGCCGTCGAGTGGGGACAAAAAGCAGTAGATCATGCTGCGCGATTTTCCATAGATACAGATATGGGCTGGGCGAGCAAAGAGCTGGGTATCACCTATTTGCATACCAAGCAGTTCAATTTGGCAGAGCAATACTTACGAGTAGCACAGCAATCCTTTCGAGCTTATACGTACCTGCACGAGATCATTGGAAGATGGCTATATACATTGACTCGCAAGCAAAGCACGGATTCCCCAGAAGAGTTAGATGGAGCTGTAATGCCCTCGGAGCAGCTTTACGTTCAGGCATTAGGAGAGCTGCACATCAAGAGAGGTAACAGGCAAATGAAAATAGCTAGAAAAACGAGTCTGTACTTATTCCTTCTCTTACTGACCCATCGTGGCAGCAAGCTCACCAAAGATTACATCATCGAACAACTGTTTCCTGAGGATGAGTGGGGGGCGGCTCAAAACAAGTTTTACGTGTCGTTGTCTATTTTACGCAAAAGCTTGGAGCCAGAGCTTGAGTACGGTCGCAAGTCTGCTTATGTGAAGCAGCAGGGGGACAACTATTTTTTATGCATGGATAGGATTTCGGTGGATGCAGATGAATTTTTGAAAGGGGCCACGGGTAAAGAGTCAGGAACCGCCCAGCCTCATATCGATCAGCTTCTGCAAACAGAATCCTGTTATCAGGGTGATTTTGCCAGAGATTTTCCGTTCCAATCGTTTCTTGCCATGGAAAGGGAAAAGCTGCGTGCTTGCTATCTCCAACTTGTCGAGCGGATAGCCATACACTTTTGGGAAAGTCGTCAATTTGATCAAGGAATGTACTACTATGACAAAATATTGGCGGTTGACCCGTACTGCGAGCATATTTATCGCGAGTATACTGATCGGCTGCTTGAGGAAAAGCTCGTCATCAAAGCAAAGAGTGTGTATGACAAAGCCAAAAAGCATATGGAAGAAGAGCTAGGAATTCCGTTAGAGCTAACCTATTATCAAGAGCGAACACCAAAGCCAGTAAGAAAGAAATGAGGAATTGTAAGGCTCTTGTAAGAACTTCACAGTACCTTTGAAAGCGTTATCAACATGCTTGATGAAGGGGCTGAATGAGATGAGTACATTGACGGGACAAGTAGCAGTAGTAACAGGCGGAGGAAGTGGGATTGGCAAAGCGATCTCACAGCAGCTGGCTGAGCAGGGCGCACATGTATGGGTCACAGACATTCAGGAGGTATCTGCCACACGTGTAGCAGAAGAAATCGGTCAAAAGGGGAACAAGGCTTCTGCCTATCGATTGGACGTAACCGATGTTGCGGGCGTTAGAGGATTCTTTGAGCAAGTAGATCAAGAATGTGGACATGTCGATATTTTGGTCAATAACGCTGGAATCGCTGGCAATCCTTCCTTGCTCGTGAACATGAAAGACGAGGAATGGATGAGGATGTTCGATATTCACGTAAACGGCTCCTTCTACTGCCTGCGTGAAGCCGCCAAGCGAATGATCCGCAATAACTATGGTCGAGTCATTAACATGTCTTCGCTGGCAGCTGTAACCTCGCTGGCAGGTTTTGCCCATTATGGAGCAGTCAAATATGCGTTGGTTGGCTTAACCCAGGCTGCAGCAAAGGAACTGGCTGGCTATCAGATTACGGTCAATGCGATTAAACCCGGAGTCATACGTTCTGCTTTAACCGAAGGGATATTGGCCATGGCAGAAGAACAACTGTCTGAAGCAACTCCTGTGAAAAAAATCGGCAGTCCTGAGGATATTGCCAAGGCGGTATTGATGTTTGCACAGCCTGACTCGTCTTTTATTACAGGCACGTCTCTGGTCGTAGATGGTGCTTTTAGCCTGATGAATGAAATGGATCGTGTGATGCTGGATGCCTTGCAGCAGTAGGACTTTCCTTTCTCTTATGGATGTGTGAACCCGTTTTTGCTGTTTAGCCGTTTCGTGATCTAAACAGCGTGAATACCCTGATAGGGTTAAGAACGGCTCACGACATCGTGTACAGGGGGAGAGGGATGGATCAGTACTTGGTAAAGCCGTGGCTCGTCAGTGGGGGGAATGAAGCAGTCTCTGCTGACTGGGATGTGTATGTACCACCCGAGATAGATGAACTAGCCGATCGTGTTATGGGGTATTACGACATGTACGTGAGCGATCGTGTATTAATTACCTCTAAGCCTGATAAAGGCGGGGCTATTTGGCGGATCGAAACGGACAGAGGGACCCGCAGCTTGAAATTGCTGCATCGGAGCCCGGAGCGAAGTTTGTTTAGCGTCGGTTTTCAGGAATATATCGTTAACCAAGGCGCGCGAGTACCCAGGTTGATTCCTGCAAAGGATGGAAAGCTGTTCGTCGAAATGGGTGGGAAGCTGTGGATTGTCACCGATTGGATCAGCCTCCAGCCAGCAACAAAGGTTGATTTGATTGGTGCCCAAGAGCTGTGCTACGGCCTCGGTGAGTTTCACCGTCATTCAAAAGGGTATATCCCTCCAGCAAATGCCAAAAATTCATCTCGCTTGTTCCGGTGGCCCGCCTACTATCAAAAAATCGCCAAAAAAATTGGCTGGATGCGTGATATGGCGGTTGCGTATGAAGATGCGATCGCTAGTCGTTCCATCTTGGCAGTAGTGGATCAATACCAGCAGCAAGCGCTAGATGCATTGGCAAAACTAAACGAGTCTGCTTATGCAAATATGGTAGCTATGGGTGAACCACACTGGGGACTTGTTCATCAGGACTACGGCTGGTCAAATGGGCAGAATGGACCAGGGGGGCTATGGGTAATCGATCTTGACGGTGTAGCCTATGATCTACCATTCCGGGATTTACGCAAATTGATCACTAGCACAATGGATGACATGGGCGTCTGGGATGTAAGCTGGATGAGGGGAATGATTGAAGCCTATCATCAGGCCAACCCGCTGGACGCCGAGTCCTATGATCTACTGTTGAATGACATGGCGATGCCTAATGAGTTTTACAAGCACTTGAAGGAAATGTTTTTTGATCCCGTCCAGTTTTTGAATACGGAAGCAGAAGGCATTTTGCAGCGTGTAGTTGCAACCGATCAATCCAAGTCGCAGGCACTGGCGGAATTAGCGCAGGACCGGAGCCTATATGAATCCGGGAATTATGAAAGCGTGCGGGAAGCTCGCCTGACACAGCCTGCTTCTTCAGAGAGAGTGGTGGAGGCACGTGACTGGCAGTTGCAGTCACAGGGAGGTGAAACTGCGGCTTGGAAAGAAGGAGCCTTTGAGGAAGAGTCTGGCGAGTCTGAAATTGCTTTGCCAGAAGAAATGGCTTTTGTAGAAGAGTCGGTTGAGTTTGAGATCGTGTTACCGGAAGAAGTTACTTTTGCAGGAGAGGCAGTCGAGATCGAGGTAACTCTACCGGAAGCCGTGGTTTTTGAGGAAGAAGCTGTAGAGACTGAAATAACTCTGCAGGAAGAAGTGAATTTTGCAGAAGAGGCAGTCGAGTTCGACGTAGCCCTACCAGAAGTAGTTGCTTTCGAGGAACAGGCAGTTGAGTTTGAGCTAGCCCTACCGGAAATAGTGTCTTTTGAGGAACAGGTGGTCGAGACTGATAAAGCTATACCAGAAGTAGTGGCTTTTGAGGAAGAGGCGGTCGAGTTCGACGTAGCCCTACCAGAAGTAGTGGCTGTTGAGGAAGAGGCGGTCGAGTTCGACGTAGCCCTACCAGAAGTGGTGGCTTTTAAGGAAGAGGCGGTCGAGTTCGACGTAGCCCTACCAGAAGTAGTGGCTTTTGAGGAAGAGGCGGTCGAGTTCGACGTAGCCCTACCAGAAGTAGTGGCTTTTGAGGAAGAGGCGGTCGAGTTCGACATAGCCCTACCAGAAGTGGTGGCTGTTGAGGAAGAGGCGGTCGAGTTCGACATAGCCCTACCAGAAGTGGTGGCTGTTGAGGAAGAGGCACTCATCGACTCAAGCTTCGCCGAGAAAGAAGAGGTTTCTTCTCAAGAAGCGCCAGCACGTTCCTTTATAGTGCAGCCGTTAGAGAAAACCATTCAAAAATCACCGATTTTCTCAAGCATGGTTCCATCCAGTCCACCAAAAAGAACAGAGTCCACTGACGTTAGGCCAATCACCAGTATCGAAGCACAAACAGACAAACAGCAACCGCAGATCGTATCTATCAGTAAGAAATCAGGGAAATCCCGAACCTTCTCAGTACGTTTCGAAGACGATTCAATAAAACCAAAGCAAAAGAAGACAGCAAAAGAAGAAACCGTAAAACATGCGCAACCCAAACCGAAACCGGTGCAAGTCGAAGAAAATCTGGTCAAAGTCAAACCTAAGACAACATCTCAAGATGAGAAATCAGCAGTAGCAAAGGAAAAAGTAGACTCAGCCGAAGGTAAGTCGGAAAAAACACCAAAGAAATCAAAAGACAAAGCGAAAACAATCTCCATTGTAAAAGAAAAGAAGTCCACAAAAACAAGGAAAAATATAGACGCGGAATCCAAGCCGGTTGTTAAGCATGCAAAAGCGGAGGATAGGAGCCAGGAAATGACTGAGAGTGTGCTTGAATCAAACGAGAGCACACCTGAGCAGCAAACGACCACAACAAGAAGTATGCAAAGAAAAAGTAAGAGCAAAAAAACAGCTCGACCGTCTTCGGGAATCTCCAATGAGAAATCTGTGGCTTCGGGGCTGCAAAAGAAAAATGCAAGCAAAAAGCAGAAAACGGTTCGAAAGAGAATTAGGAGAAAAGTGGTACATCCAAAAAGGTCCCCCATCACAACAAACAATCCGATTCTAAAAGTCTCTCCGCAGCAAACCAGTAACGTCAAAGCAAGAAAGCAAGAACCAGCAAAGCAAGCTCGCCCGGCGAATAAGCTAGGACAAAAACAAGCTGCCGCTTCCAAAAAACCTTTAAAAGCAGCTGCGCCCAAAAAACAAGCTTATTCTAAAGTACCAGCACCCGTGCAGCGGACGAAGAAACGTCAGCCAGAGAAGCTGCGAGCTAGAAAAGGGAAGAAAATTGCGTAATTGAAAGAAAAAAATATGATGGTCATTAGCCATGACAGCTTTTAGCCTCGAACGGTCTTTTTCATGTTCAGGGCTAGAGCTGTCATTTTAATTTCTATCAACGACGGTTGTAAACGGAAGGGAACTAAGCGGTCTAAATCGAAAATGATACTTGAAACATTGTTTTTTACAAAACGTGGTGGAGGTTCATGTGAGCAGTGATCGTGCAAATTCAAATATATCTGCTAATCATGCACTCAGTAAAGTATCAATTGTACCGAGCAGCTAAGCGATAATCATGCAGAACAAAAGTAGAGATCACACCGTAAAAGAAATGGGCACAGGGGCAGATGGTTACGTCTTGAAAACGATTAACAAAAAAAGAAATTTCATCCGAGCTTTACATTGGCTCAGATACCGTGAAAGAGTATGTGACAGCCATTATGAAAAAGCTGGATAGCAAAAATAGAACGGATGCAGTTGCCAAAGCGATTCGCAATCAAATTATTTTATAACGTTTTCGCGAGTGGAAAGCTTGTAATGAGAGAGGGGGATTTACATGGGGGCATGGGGATACAAGGCATTAGAAAGTGATGAAGGCTTGGATGTGGTCGATTATGTAAAGGATTTTATACAAAATCATTCTGACGCAGGTCATATTCACCTGTCTGAAATCGTTGCTGCGATGAAAAATAGTGGCTTTTTTGGAGAGACTTATGAGGAAATTGACTTTTTCTACGACACCTGTGCAATGGCTCTTACAGAGCTCTATATCATGTATGTTGATAATGGGGAAATTACTAACTTGGAAAGTATATCTGGAAAAGTAAGCTCATTCACAGCAGACGATGGAGCCCTTAAGTTTTTATTACGCTATTTAACAGACATCAGAGATGAAGTTCCGGAAGCGGATGATACAAGAGAAATTATTGATTTATGGCGTGATTCCGAAACCTGGGCTGAATGGAAAGCCAACTTGGAATTTCTGATTGCGAGAGTTGAAAAAGAACTAAGCCATTTTTCAAAAACAACCTAGTGAACAAACTACCTAAGGAGCGTTAGACATGGCACGTGTTTTATTTATTAATGGTGGATCAGAAGGTCATATCAATCCAACTGTTGGGGTGGTACAAGAGCTCATCTCGCGTGGGGAAGAGGTCGTGTACTTTACGATAGAAGCTTATCGGGAACGTATGGAAAAGACGGGAGCTACTGTACGCACTTTTGACGGTCAAAAATTTATTAAAGCATTTATTTCAGGTGGAAGAAATTATTTACTAGAAAGAGTCAATGGTCTTTTACTTACGGCAGATATCGTCATACCTAGCGTTCTTGAACAGATCAAAGGAGAGCATTTTGATTACATCATCCACGATTCCATGTTTGGGTGTGGGCGGTTACTGGCACAGATTCTGCAGCTTCCCGCAATAAATTCTTGTACTTCTTTTGCGCAAACAAAGGCATCCTTTGATCAAGATCTGGAACCATTTTTCAATGAAATCCCTACCGAAATCGTGAAACCAATCCAAGATCAATTTCATAGCCTTACGAAAATGGTAAAGGAAAAATATGATGTGGAGATCCTTTCTCCTTATGAGGTTTTTTGTAATCCTGCACCACTTACAATTGTTTATACGACCAAGGATTTTCAACCTTTTGGTGAAGCATTCGACCAATCGTACAAATTTGTTGGTCCATCCATCTCCCCACGGTACACGCAGGAGTGCTTCGACCTTACTGCAATCAAAGGAAACAGTCCCATTTATATTTCACTTGGTACTGTCGTAAACCAGTCGATCGATTTCTATAAGCTTTGTTTTCAAGCATTAGGGAACACTGACCATACCGTTATCATGTCCATTGGGGATAAAGTTCACATTTCTGATTTAGGAGAAATCCCCACAAATTTCATCGTAAAAAGCTATGTTCCACAAATGGATGTTCTAACGTGTACGAAATTATTTATTACACATGGTGGAATGAACAGTACCAATGAAGCTCTCTTTTACGGGGTTCCGCTCGTCGTAATCCCACTAAGTGCGGATCAGCCAATCATTGCGAGGCAAGTGGCCAATATCGGAGCAGGTGTGACACTGCAAATGCAGAGCTTGACTGCAAGTCAATTACGTGAAACCGTAGAACATGTGTTAAACCACCCATCTTTTCAGATAGCTGTTGCAAATATAAGTGAATCCTTTCAACGATCAGGTGGGTATCGCCAAGCCGTTGATGAGATTTTCGAATTAAAACGGCAATATCATATCTAATTTTAGAGAAAAAATACTACAGCGAAATATATGGATTAAAAATGACCAGCAGCTGAGAAGTTAATAGGAAAAGAGAGAACGAAGAAAAGCCCGAAATCAATTCGGGCTTATTCCGTTTAGAGTAACGATCAGGAAGCTTGGGCTTTGCGAGAAGCACCTTGAAGGTACAGGAGTGAGCAGGCAATGGCCATAAGGATGACGATAGACATGCCCCAAAAAATATTGCTGTACGCTTGAGCTATGGGAAGCTCCTTTTGCCAAACCAGAGCAGTAGCGGTCATTGCCACTCCGAATCCGCCACTGAAAAATTGGAGGAGCTGGAATAATCCAAGTCCAGAACCAATTTGGGAAGGAAGCAAAATTCTGGACATTTCATTGGAGATGCTGCTTGAAAGAAACGTAAATGCGATACTCATCAGCATATAAATGGACATAACGGCGAAATATGAAATGTGTTCAAACAAAGCGAATAAGACTACGGACATCAGGAAAAGCACCGGAATATAGCGGATAATAGGTGAATTGCCTCGCAAATCAATGACTTGACCCACATATCGGGAAAGAATCATAGCCAGTAATGAGCCAGGGAACAGAACGAGCCCTACATTAATAGCACTCAGATGGTATTGATTCACCATAATTTGCGGGATCAGAAAAAGGGTAGAAAAGCTGCATAAATACGCTGCAATACCAACGGCTGCGAGTGCGAGATACGATCGATTAAGAAATAAGGACGGGAGTACGAAAGGATCCTTCGCCGATCGAATATTTATGATGAACAGTGCGAGTGCGACTAAACCGATCACCAGCGCGATCCATGAACGATTCGTTAAAAACAGGAGTGTACCCGTTGTGCCTACTCCAATAAAGATGGCGCCCAGCACATCGAAAGAGCCTTTTCTGGCATTTTCTTTCGGAATTAGCGATAAATAGAGTGGCACGAGAAGCAATGTCACGGCGGTCACAACAAACAAGGTATGCCAGCCTGAAAATTCAACAATAGCTCCACCGATAACAGGTCCTAAACCAAGGCCCAACGAAACTGCGGACATAATCACTGCCATCGCTTTTCCACGTCGTTCCGTTGGAATGTAGCGGGCGAGTAAGACCATAGATAAGGCAGGGATTGAGCCTGCTCCAGAAGCTTGGATGATGCGGACGATCAGGAGCATGATGAAGCTGTTGGTGAACAAGCCAGCAATGGATGCAAGACTTAAGGATAAAATACCAATTAAGTATAAACGACGTATAGGAACGAAGTCCGACAGTCTGCTGTACGTAATCGATGATATGGCAAAAACAATCGAATAGCCGGTTACAATCCACGAGGTCGAAGAAGGTGACAGGTGGTAAGCCGCGGCTACATCTGGCAATGCCAAGTTAAACATCATGGTATTCATGATGACAAGTACGATGGTGATTCCAAGCAGCAGAATAGCAGGACCTTCTCTCAGCGGCACTCTTTCTGGCGTGTGGGTTGGAATTTGCGGAGTGGCCATTTTTATATACCTCGCTTCTTTTCTTATTTCGATTGTTATCGAACAACAGAAATATAACATGTGTTTCGCTCATTTGCAATCATTATGAATCAACTTCAGTTGTGACAACTGTAAAAGAAGGGGAGCTGTGTTTCCGTTCGATAATTCGATTGTTATGGAAAAATAGGATTAATGCTAGTCCTGTGATAATATATAAAGGGAAGGTATATCAAGTCAGGGAGGCGCTACCATGAAAATACTCCATCACCCGGACAAATCAGAAATTCATTTGTCTTCCGTGCTCTATGCATTAAGTGATCCTGTACGGCTATATATTGTGTCTGAAATAAAAAAAGCGGGTGAGCGTACTTGTGGAGATATGTCCGTTCCCGTGGCCAAATCCACGTTGTCTCACCATGCACGAACTCTCAGAGAAGCGGGAATCGTAAATGTTCGCGTCCAGGGAACGCAGCGTTTATTGTCGTTGCGAACCGAAGATCTTGAATTTCGTTTTCCAGGCTTGTTGAACGCCATTCTGGATGCATTCGAATCTTCTTTCGAAAAGGACCAGTTCTTGAATTCATGAGACCGAGTGATTTTACCTGTAAACCCTCCTCCTAGAAAAGAGCCAACTACCGTTATCGTTACAACAATGCTGCAAAACAGCTCTGGTTGGCTCTTTCTTAGCAGGAGGGACTTCAATGGTTAGGAGAAGGAACGTTGCGTTAATGGAGACATTAAAGATATTCCTTCATCGGGAGGATAATAGCATACTAGTAGGCATTCAGGCGAGCGAGGAGGAAATTGCTAAGGCACAGCAGCAGCTAAATGTAAACTTTCATGAGGACTACCTGCAATTTATCCGGACTTTCGGTGGAGCATATGCAGGTCTTGCGGTGCATGCATTCTCAAATGCTCTAGTCTCGGAAATGAAACGGTTGTCGATTTAACACTGGGGTTCCGAGAGCAATTCAAGGAACTTCCTTTTGCCGAGGTGTTACGATCCAGTTATGTCATTTCAATGGATGGTTCAGGCGACCGATTTTCATCAATCCGGCAGGAAAGGTTTTCATCTGTTATCACGATTCCGGGGAGATCAAGTTGTTAGCGGATTCATTCGAGGTACTAATCGAGGAAAATTTTTTTGAATGGTGAGTAGTCGAGCGATATGAACATCTTCTTACAATTGCAGAACATGAAAGTCCTACAGCCTAGTCCACGCGGTTGAATCCTTTAATGATTAGCCATATAGCCAGAACCAATTGTTGAATGGCTATTGGAAAGTTCAACATCATGTACGTTGAATCCAGACCGATGAATCGAATCATGAATAATAAGCTTGCCAATATGGACAATGTAGACCCAATCAGACCTAAAACTGACAACCACCGTGGAACTAATTTTGTTTGGTAAAATATGCAGGTATACAAGAGCATAGCCAAAACAAATGCCAGCGTCGTTCCCACATGGTTTACCAAATCCCGTCCTTCCCGTAACAATCCACCAAGGGTCTGAAAATAAGATACATTCAGTGTTCCAGCTTTTGCAAATTCGTGGCTTACTGTCAATAGTAGCAAAAGAATAATTACACCAATAATAATGAACACACCGGCAATGATTCCGAAAGCAGCAGAGCCAAGAGCTAAGCCTTTATGATGCTTACTTAAAATCGGATACAAAAAAATTGGAATACCAACGTATGCAGCAACCATTAACAGCTGGAAAAACGCTCCTAATAGTACCAGATTTTCATTTGTAGAAGCTTCGACAAGGTAGTCTGCTCCATCAATAACAGGAACAACACTAAGTATACCTGTAACCAATCCGGCTATTAATAGCACCCCAGTAATTAATGCAGACCTTCTGCCTGAATTTGTACTTTTTCCGAGCATAATTAGCCTCCTTATCATACCTACATTTGGCGGATGTTTACGGGACGTGCTAGGACATGATGATCTCCTAATTAAAGTATATTTCACAACAGGCAAAATAAACTATACATCATGTAATTGAAACAGTTGGGCTCCAACAACATATAGAATGATGGCATCAGGACATGAGCAACAGGAGCGTTCCAATCACATACTTGATACTCGGCTTGACCGATGGTTAGAAAGTAGTTATTATGGACACATATAGTCTTTTATTGTATTATTTTTATTGAAATCAAGGACATTAAATGTCTTTTATATCAATTTACTTGAATAGATGCGTGTGGGAGGGAATCACTAATTACAGTCTTGACAGTATTTTAATCACAGGAGGCCTGGTGAGGATGGAAAATATTTGGAACGAACGTTTTAATTCGGAAGAATATTATTACGGGGAAGAACCGAACGTATTTATTCAACAACAAGCTTTTCGATTGGAACCATATCAAAAAGTTATTGCGTTTGCAGAGGGAGAAGGCAGAAATGCTGTTTTTTTAGCAAAAAGAAATCTTGAAGTGACAGCCATTGACTATGCGGAAAGCGGTTTGCAAAAGGCGAAAAAACTAGCACAGAAGCATGGCGTTGACATACACACCAAAAAAATTGATCTTATGGTAGAGGATGTGGCGAGTGAAGAATACGATGCCGCCATTATGGTATTTGGACATTTTCATAAAAACGCACAGACCATGGTTCTTAATAAAATGAAAAAGGCGATAAAGCCTAAAGGAATTCTCATGCTTGAGGTATTCTCCAAGGAACAATTGAAGTATGGGACTGGAGGACCGCCAGAACTTGAAATGCTATATGAACCAAAAGATATACTAGCGTGGTGCGAAGGTCATGAGGTGATTCATTTTTTCTATGGCGAGCAAGAACGTGTGGCAGGAAAGGTGCACAATGGATTAGCCCATGTCATTCAGCTTGTACTCCGAAAATAATAGAAATTCTTCGTTCCTCTCAACAAAAAAAGGACACGACAGGATTGAGCCTTGACCTGCAAGAAGGACACTTTGAGAAAAGTGCCAGCTTGTGGGTTTTTGTGTATACACCTATGTTTAATGCTGCTGCAGTATTACGCATCTTGACAGACAGAAGTACCGAGGCTAGGATAAAGCATCATGTTCTATGAACCGGAGAAGGGGAGAGGCGTCTTGCAGGAAATCAGCGTTACGGATCTTAACACTTCGTTGGAAAAGGAGCAATCATTTGCTTTGTTTGTATATACACCGATGTGCGGTACATGCAAGCTGGCAGAAAGAATGCTTGGGGTGACTCGTGAAGCATTGCCTGCTATCTCGATTTATAAGCTCAATATCAATCTTGCGCAGGGACTGGCAGAACGTTTTATGATCACGAGTGTACCAGCACTATTGATGTTTCAAAACGGTAAGCTTCTGGAGCGGCATTTTGCCATTCAATCGGTCGGCTTTTTGTACGAGGTGCTGAAGCCTTTGGCATAGACATACACCTAATTCCTTCACTCTGAATAACATAGAAGAGAGACATTGTGTGAAGGAGGAGGCCGCATGCAAATCCATGTGGTGGAAAGCGGACAATCCTTGTCCAGCATCGCCGAAACGTACGGTACAACCCCAGCGGCGATACAAGAAGCGAATGATTTGCCAAACCCGGATGATCTTGTCATCGGACAGGCGATGGTAATTCCGATCGTAGGCAGTTACCATTGGGTCAGGCAAGGAGATACGTTGTATACGATTGGGCAGCGATATCAAATTAGCGCTGCCGAGTTAGCCAAGGTCAACGGCATCTCGCAATATCGGCCATTGCAAGTCGGTCAAAGACTCTACATTCCGCCCCGCTCAAGAAGAGCGGCAGACTTTAATGCGTATGCAGAGCCTAGGCGCACAGTATCGCCCGAGCTGGAAGCTGATGTTCGTCAGGCGGCACCCCATCTTACGTACTTAGCTCCCTTCAGCTTTCGAATCAAGCGTGATGGAACACTCCAACGTCCTGCGCTAAACGATTTTCAGGCAATCGCGAAAAATAATCAGGTCGTTTTGATGCTGGTCGTGACGAATTTGGAAAAAGATCAGTTCAGCTCAGAACTGGGCGGTCTTATCCTAAATAATGAAGCGCTGCAAAACAAGCTGTTGGACACGATTATCCAGACGGCACGAGAGTTAGGAATGGGAGATATCCATTTTGATATGGAGGCGCTGCCCGCACAGGATCGAGACGCATATATTCGCTTTTTGCGAAAAGCTCGGGACCGGGCACATGCAGCACGTATGATGATGTCAGTCGCTGTAGCTCCCAAAACTAGCGCGGAGCAACAGGGCAAATGGTATGCAGCTCATGACTACAAAGCGATTGGAGAGATTGCCGATTTTGTTGTCATCATGACGTATGAATGGGGATACAGTGGTGGTCCGCCGATGGCTGTCTCACCGATCGGGCCGGTTCGCAGAGTATTGCAGTATGCTCTGACAGAAATGCCTGCAGAAAAAATCTTGATGGGTCAAAATCTGTACGGATACGATTGGACGCTGCCTTATCAGCCGGGAACGACAGCAAAAGCACTGAGTCCACAAGCGGCAATCGCTTTGGCTGCCAAGCAAAATGTGCCGATCCACTATGATTACCGTGCGCAGGCGCCGTTTTTTGAATATACGGACGATCAGGACAAAAAGCATCAAGTCTGGTTTGAAGATGCCCGTTCCATTCAGGCGAAGTTCAATTTGGTTAAACAGCTAGGACTTCGAGGAGTCAGCTACTGGAAATTGGGTTTGCCATTTCCGCAAAACTGGCTTCTCATCGAATCCAACTTTCGGGTACGGAAAAGAGCATAGGTGCAAGGCGTACAATCCACGGGCTTGTACGCCTTTTTTTCGCCAGGAGAATCATGGTATGATGGCGTAAAGCCTATCATGAATAAGGGGGACGGATCATGGGTGAGTGCAAGCTAGATCATAGTGTAGAGGATGTACATAAAAAGCTGGCAGAACAATCTCCTTTTTTACCTAGCTCACGGGTGGAGCAGCTGCAAGCATTATTTCAAACAGAATTGTCGCAGGATAACCTAAACAAATGGTTCCACCTGTTGAAAAAGTACGATTTGGCGAGTCCAGAGGAGCGTTTAAAGCGTGAAGAAGAGATGGACCAGCTGCTAGGCTAAGCTAGACGTGATTGACACGCCGCAATCTGGCTTAGTCGATTCGCTTGCGACCTGCGAAGCCTTCGTGAAGACCGTGATAATGCGTAATCGCGTCCTCGCCGGCGCGCCAGCACAGCAGGATTTCCTTGCCGCCCAACATCGCTGGAAAGTCAAACAACCCGATGTCGATATCCTTGACCTGGACTCCTTTTGAAATCAGCTGCGTGATATGCATTTGGGCTTCCAGCTCCAAAAATTCTAGACGGCATTCCAGCGTAAACAGCTCTTGTTCATCTAGGGGCTGTTGCCTTTTTATCTGCTCACGCTGCTGATAGAGATTATAGAAAGAGCGTTTCGCTTCCTGTAAAAAGGAGAGCTCTTCGCGTATATACGGCAGCAGGTCATTGGCTTCTTCTAGCGTAAACAGTTTTTTGGTCAAAGAAAACACCTCCTAACTCTATTATACTAGCAACGACTAGCCAGAGAAAATGCTGGAATAAAAGACAAGTGTGGAATGGTTCCATACGGCAAGGAGTCATGATGAAAGATAGATTGTATTACCAAGATGCCTACATTCAAACATTTTCAGCGCAAATCACTAAAAGAGGAACAGAGGAAGATGGTACTGCGTATGTAGTGCTTAGCAAGACCGCCTTTTATCCAACAGGTGGCGGACAGCCGTGTGATTTAGGGCTGCTCGGCGATATTCAAGTGGTGGATGTCGAAGAAATTGGTGGCGAAGTGCGTCATAGGCTGGCATCTTCATTGCCAGAAGAGATTACTGAGGTAACTGGGCAGATTGATTGGGAGCGCCGCTTTGACCATATGCAGCAGCATGCAGGTCAGCATATTCTCTCCGCCGCTTTTCTAGAGGTAGTACAAGCGGAGACGCTCGCTTTTCATTTGGGCAAAGAACGCGTCACAATCGATGTGCGTCTGGATGAATTAACGGAGGATGTGTGGACAAAGGTAGAGCAGCGAGCAAACCAGGTCGTCCTCGAAAATCACCCGATCATTGCTCGTTTTGTAGAAGAGGCTGAGCTGGCTACACTTCCATTGAAAAAACAGCCAACCGTGACCGAAAATATTCGCGTGGTCATGATTCCCGATTTTGACTACAATCCATGTGGTGGAACCCATCCTGTGCGGACAAGCGAAGTCGGGATGATTAAAATCTTGGGCTGGGAACGCCATCGCGGCAATATCCGTCTGGAGTTTATTTGCGGCTGGCGAGCATTGCGTGATTACACCCGCAAGCTAGCGACCGTTCGTGAGCTGGCGCGTGATTTGCTAACGAGTGAAGCAGAGCTGATCGAGCAGACGCAGAGAGTCATTGCAGAGCGGGATCTCCTGAAACAAACGCTTATGGAAAAAGAAAAGCTGCTGCTAGGTGTCGAGGTGCAAAAGCAACTCGCACATGCTACAACAATAGGAAGCGTACGCTTAATCCAGCTTGCCTTTACTGATAAAACGATACAAGAGCTCCAGCAATTTGCCCAAATGATGACGGCTGAGGCACCAGATACGGTTTGTCTCCTGGCTGCGACAGGGGAAAAATTACAGCTCGTATTTGCTCGCGGACAAGCTTCTACGGTAGCAGTCAATCAACTGATAAAAGAAACGCTGCCGCTCATTTCTGGAAAAGGTGGCGGGAACCCTGCTATGGCTCAAGGCGGTGGACAACCTGTGATGGCTGCCGAAGATGTACTTGCTCACGCACGCAAGCTATTGGAAACAGCATTGGAAGCATAAGCTGGAGTATAAATCATTCGTATCGTTGAGGAGGAGATCATGATGATGTGGAACCCGGGAGATATCGTACGTGTCACACAAAAAACGGGAGAATATATTACGGAAGTGCTAGAAAACCATGATAGCAAGCTGTTGGTAAAGGTACTGGCAGTAACCAAATTTCCGACACAGGGCGACCTGCACACATCGTTTGAGGTTGACGTTCCTTTGTTTCATCAGCGCCCAGCCTTGTCTTATCAAGAAAAATTTATGACTTCATCTGTAGGGCCGATTCGTTATAATGGGGCGATTCCTGATTATAAGGAGTCTGTTCGCGTGGCAATGGAGCGCGAGATGGACAAGCTCAGAAAAATGTCCATCTGGGCAGAGCGTTGTCTGGTTGAATTGGAAGCATTGCACAAGGAAACCTTTACAAACAGAAAATAGAGTGGTACTGTAGAAATCGAGCAAGACAACTGAATAGGTTAACTACCAAACGGGGGCCGAGCATTGTTGGCTGAGATTGTAACGAATGTGTTACTGACCGTTGAACCTGACCTGGGTCATGCCAGCGGAGGAAGAGGTATAGCGAATCGTTATCACTAGAAGATGTCTTTTTGAGTGCATCCACACTTAAACGAGAACTTCTTCGAGAGGATCGAAACTCAACCATCCCAAGGCGGATGGTTTTTTTATTCGCCATTCGCTTTAGGGTGTACCGTTATTCGGCTTCTTCTGTCTGACTGGGTGTAAACCAGCAGGTGGGGGGAGCTTTTTTTCTACGTGTAAGAATTTATAAGCGGGACGTTTATGTTGCAGAGTACAATCCTTGGGGCGCATGAGAAGGAGGAATACAATGGTTGTTCAACTGAATGGAAAAAAAGTAGAGTTGGCAGCAGAAATCGGCACGTTGCGTGAATTGCTGGCATCTTACCAGCTGCAAGAGAAGATTGTAGTGGTGGAGCAAAATGGCGACATCATAGATCGTTCCCAGTATGAGACGACACCCATTGCTGATGGGGATCGCATAGAAATTGTTCATTTTGTAGGAGGAGGATGATCATCATGGATGCATTGAAAATTGGACCTTACGAATTCCGTTCGCGCTTGCTTTTGGGTACAGGTAAGTTTGCGGATCTGGATACACAAGGAAAAGCGGTGGAAGTATCAGAGGCAGAAATTTTGACGTTTGCCATTCGCAGACTTAATTTGGAAAATCCGCAAGAGCCTAACTTTTTGGAACAGCTCGATCTGAAAAAATTTACGCTCTTGCCAAATACGGCAGGTGCTTATACTGCTGAGGAAGCAGTCCGTATCGCTCGCCTGGCAAAAGCATCCGGTCTGTGTGACATGATCAAGGTCGAAGTTATCGGCGATCCCAAAACGCTGCTGCCTGATCCGATCGGCACGCTGGAAGCTTCGAAAATCCTTGTTGAAGAGGGCTTTATCGTTTTGACGTACACCAATGACGATCCGATTCTGGCAAGACGTCTGCAAGAGGTTGGCGTGCATGCAGTCATGCCAGGTGCTTCTCCGATTGGTTCCGGTCAAGGAATCGTAAATGAAAACAATCTGCGCTTTATCATTGAAGAAGCGACAGTACCGATCATCGTTGACGCAGGAATTGGTGCCCCCGCGGATTGTGCAAAAGCAATGGAACTTGGCGCTGATGGCGTGCTACTCAACACAGCCGTCGCTCTCGCAGACAATCCCGTACTCATGGCTGAAGCAATGAAGCTCGGTGTAGAAGCCGGACGCAAAGGCTTCTTGGCAGGTCGAATCGCCAAAAAACGTTACGCGTCTGCGAGCAGCCCAACGGAAGGGATGATTGAGTAACGTGGACCGTCTACAGGAGGCAATAGCAGCGATTGCTAACCGCAGAGAAGAGATGTTCGCGTTGTTGCAGGAGCTGGTCGCTCATCCGACGGTTAGTCCGCCTGCACGAAACAGTGATGGCGCACAGTCCTTCCTGGCAAATGAACTGCAAGCAATAGGCTTCGAGATCGATCGGTGGGAAGTGTATCCTGGGGACGACAATGTTGTGGGTCGTCTCCGGGGAACGGCACCAAGCGAAGCCAATAGCCTCATTATCAATGGTCATATGGACGTCGCTGAAGTGGGAGACGACAGCGGTTGGACATACCCACCCTTTTCTTTGTCTAAAGGGGAGGATGGGCGTCTTTATGGCCGTGGTGTGGCAGATATGAAAGGCGGTTTGGCTGCTTCACTGTTTGCGATTAAAATGCTTCGCGAGCATGGAATCGAATTCAAAGGCGATCTGATGTTCCAATCCGTTATCGGAGAGGAAGCAGGAGAAGCTGGAACACTGGTAGCGATCGAACGTGGCTATACGGCAGATTACGCAGTGGTTGTCGATTCGAGTGACCTGCACATGCAAGGTCAGGGGGGCGTCATCACTGGCTGGATCACGATCGAAAGTCCATCGACTCTGCATGACGGAATGCGATCTAAAACCATTCACGCTGGGGGCGCTGTTCGAGGAGCCTCAGCAATTGAAAAAATGATGAAAATCATGAGTGCCCTGCAAGAGCTCGAACGAGACTGGGCAGTGTTGAAATCGTATCCAGGCTTCCCGGCGGGTAGCAATACAATTAATCCTGCTGTGATCGAGGGTGGGCGCCATGCTGCTTTTATTGCAGATCGCTGCGCACTGTGGATTACGGTCCATTTTTACCCGAATGAATCGTACGAACAGATTATTCGCGAGGTGGAAGACCATGTGCTGAGAGCTGCAGCAGCCGATGTGTGGCTACGGGATCATCCGCCAACTTTTCGCTGGGGCGGCCGCTCTATGATCGAAGAGCGCGGAGAGATTTTTCCATCCCTAGAATTGGATCAAAATCATCCTGCACTTGCCATGCTGCAATCTGCCTACGAAAACCAGCTACAGCAAGCTCCGGTGGTTGACATGTCTCCGAGCGTGACCGATGTGGGGTGGTTTGCTCATGCGGGAATTCCTGCCGTTCTGTTTGGGCCGGGAGAGCTAGAGCATGCTCATTCCGTCGATGAATCTATCAATCCGGAACAGCTTGTCCAATTTGCCCAAATCATGGCCAGATTCATCGCCGAATGGTGCAATACGGCAAAAAATGCGAAGGAGTGAATGTATCATGACAAAATTTACAGAACGACTGTGGAACAGTGTGGCTCCGATTTGGGAACAGACGCATAAACATCCGTTTGTTACCGGGCTCGGTGATGGCAGCTTGCCAGTAGATTCGTTCAAGTTTTATATGAAGCAAGATTACGTCTACTTGATCGACTACGCCAAAATGTTTGCACTGGCAAGCACGAAAGCCTATGACTTGACTACAAGTGCCAGATTCGCAGGCTTGCAGGAAGCGACGCTGAATGGGGAGATGGAGCTGCATCGAGAGTATGCAGAACGCTTTGGCATCTCTCGAGAGGAACTGGAAGCAACAAAGCCGTCCTTTGTGATGCTGGCTTATACCAGCTACATGCTGCGCGTTGCTCATCAAGGATCATTGGCGGAGCTTGTTAGTTCCTTGCTGCCTTGCACGTGGAGCTACTGGGAGATCGGCAAGCATTTGGCCAAAGTAGAAGGTGCTCTGGAGCATGAATTGTACGGTGAATGGGTGCGGATGTACAGCTCTGATGAGTTTGGACAGCTTGCAATTTGGCTGATCGATATTATGAACGAGTTGGCGGACGGCAAGAACGAGCAAGAACTGGCTCGACTCGAAGAACATTTCCTGTATACCACAAAAATGGAGTATATGTTCTGGGATATGGCGTACAGAAAGGAAATGTGGCCGTGCGAGATCAACTAGCCTTCGCTGGTGTCCGATTTGCCTATGGTGATCAACCGATCCTCGACAACTTTGACCTAACCGTAGCCAAAGGCGAATTTGTAAGTCTGATCGGACCAAGCGGGATTGGCAAAAGCACATTGTTTCAACTGATAGCAGGGGTCTTGCAGCCACAACAGGGAGAGATACTGCTAGGAGGAGAAGCGATGGCAAATCGGCTGGGGCAAGTAGGCTATATGCCCCAGCGCGATTTACTGATGCCGTGGCGTACAATTGTTGAAAACGCTGCATTGCCACTGGAAATCCAAGGCATCTCCAAAAAAGAAGCACATGAGAGAGTGAGAAATGAGCTTCCCCAATACGGTCTGAAAGAATGGGCGGACGCTTATCCCGCACAGCTTTCTGGTGGGATGCGCCAACGAGTGTCCTTTTTACGTGCCCTGCTGTCAAGCTCAAGCATGATGCTTCTGGATGAACCCTTCAGCTCTCTCGACGGGATTACCCGGATGGACATGCAAGAATGGCTGATGGCCAAGTGGCAGGAAACGGGAAGCACGATGCTGATGATTACGCATGATATCGATGAAGCGATTTTACTGGCGGATCGGGTCGTTGTACTTACGGGTAAACCGATTACGAAACCAATTGAGCTTCGGGTCTCGATTAATCGCCCACGTTCGTTGGTCAGTCGCAATCAGTCTGGGTTCCTCGCTTTGCGTGAGGAAATATGGGATTTGCTCCGCAGCCATCGGAGCCAGCCCTCCTTGGGGAGGGAAGCGTAATGGGACATTGGCAAAGAGGCGTCTGGTTTGGTTTTTCCATCGCCCTGTTCCTAATCGCGTGGGAGCTCGCTTGTCGGTTGCTTGCGATTCCACCGTTTATTTTGCCCCCACCGAGTGCTGTGGCGATTTCTTTATGGGAGCTGCGTGAATCACTTCTGGGTTTGCATTTATGGGCGACTCTAAAAGAGGTTTTGATCGGGTTGTCAATTTCCATCGTGTTTGGGATATCGCTTGCCTTTGCGATGAACGCGAGTCGCATCGTCGAGCGATTGGTCTACCCCTATATCGTTATTTCCCAAACAATCCCAATTATAGCATTATCACCCGTTTTTATTTTGTGGTTCGGCTATGATTTATCGGGAAAAATCGCGGTCACAATCTTGTTTACTTTTTTCCCGATCGTAGTCAATACGTATGATGGGCTGCGCTCCACAGATAAAGATACATTGAATCTACTAAAAACGATGGGGGCCACACGCGGGCAAATTTTTACCAAGCTACAGCTGCCATCGAGCCTGCCGCACTTTTTTAGCGGATTAAAGGTAGCTGCTACGTACAGCGTCGCGGGAGCAACCATCGGGGAGTGGCTTGGGGCGAGTGAAGGACTCGGCTATTTCGGCCGGCGCGCCTCTGGTAATTTTCAGGCACCAGCTTTGTTTGCCTCAGTCCTGCTGTTATCTATGCTCGGGATGCTGCTCTTTTGGCTGGTAGGAAGAGTCGAGCGGCATTTTAGCCCGCAAGTAAAAGTGAAAAAAAGCAGCAACGTGAAAAACTAGGAGGAACACCAATGAAACGTGTAAATACGTGGACGAAAACAATAATGGCACTGACGCTCGCTACAGGTCTGGCAGCTTGCGGAAACCAAGCGGGAACCAGCCCTGGCACATCGGCGCCGGAAGCAAAAGGAGGAGAACCGACAGAGCTGACGATTGCACTTGATTGGTATCCAAACGCAGTTCACTCCTTCCTGTATGCAGCGGAAGACCAAGGCTTTTTCAAGGAAGAAAACCTCAAGGTAAATCTGCAAATGCCATCTGACAGCAATGATCCACTCAAAATGGCTGCAGCAGGGAAGGTTGATTTGGCAATCAGCTATCAACCACAGGTCGTCCAGGCTCGCTCAGAAGGAATTCCTGTGCTTTCTGTCGGGGCACTTGTACGCCATCCGCTCAACGTCATCATGACACGCAAGGACAGTGGTATCGACACCCCGCAGCAGCTTGCCGGTAAAAATATCGGTTACCCGTCCATTCCACTGGATGAGTCGATCGTTCGAACAGTAGTGAAACAGGCAGGGGGAGACGATTCGGGTCTCTCGTTTACCGATATCGGTTTTGACATCGTGCCTGCACTGACTGCCAAGAAGGTAGATGCTGTAGTGGGAGGATACATCAACCACGAGCAATTGATTCTCGAAAAAAATGGGGTAGCTGTTCATGCCTTTAAGCCATTTGAGTTTGGTGTGCCTGACTACTATGAGCTGGTGCTTACTACTAGCGACGACACCTTCGGCAAAAAACAGCAGGCGATCGAAGCGCTCCTGCGCGCAATTGCCAAAGGTCAAGACTACGTGAAAAACAATAAGGAAAAGGCACTCGACCTGCTCCTGGCAAAACAGGCAGGAGAATTCCCACTTGAAAAAGACATCGAGACAAAAAGCCTGGATATCCTGATTCCGATGATGGATGCTGGTGATAAGCCATTTGGCTATCAAACGGCTGAGTCATGGCAAACGCTTATTGATTGGATGAAAAACGAAAAACTGATTACAACAGATGTAAAAGCCGAGCAGGTCATGCGCGACCTTGCACGGTAAGAACAATTTCAGATGCCATACCGTTTCCGATCGTACTTGTCAGCAAAAGCTGCCCTCGATGGGCTTTGGCAATCCTTGCGACCATTGGCAAACCAAGTCCGTGTCCGTTTTGGACCGGGCTTTTTCTTTTTGTAGAGTAGGGCAGCTCTAGCAAATCTGAGAGATCGTCTGACGGATACCCCTTGCCGTTGTCTGTAACGATGATTCGACCAGACAGGCGATCTGCTGATAGCTCTGTGCGCAAGACAATTCGACAGCCTTTCGGATTGTGCGTGATACTGTTTTGAACCAGATTGGAGACAGCCCGCGTCAAAAGCTTTTCATCCCCGTTTACCACGATACATTCATCTGAGAGATCAACCTCCAGTGTATAAGAATCATCCAATCCGTTATTCAGAAATTCAGTAGCAATACTCCGGGCAATGGCTGACAGTCTCAATGGCTTCGGGTACAATGGCTGCATGTCATACTCCAGCATAGAAACTAAATTCAAATCATGAACGAGTGAGCGCAGCTTTTCGCCCTGCTTACGAATGATACCAGCTTTCTTCTGCTCCTCTATGGGTATGCGCTCGCTTTCCTCCAGCTCACTTGCATAGCCTAGAACCATGGAGAGCGGTGTGCGGATATCGTGGGAGATTCCAGCAATCCAGTTTGAACGCGCTTCATCTCTTGCTTTTAGCATCTCATTTTTTTGTTGGAGGAGTGTTGACGTTTGGTTCATGCTTTTTGCCAGGCTGCTTAATACACCTTTGGGCTCGACATAGGCTTGCTGTTCATCTGCGAGTGCATGAATCCCGCGAACGAGAGGTTTAATCGACGTAACAAATCTGGAGCCGATCAGCAGGGCCACAAGTAAGGCTAGTACGACATTGCCAGCCAGCAGAGCCAAAAAACGATAGGGGAGATTGCTGATCCAATCAATCGGAAAGACAAATTGATATTTGGCAACACTGTCTTTCGGAAAGCCTACGACGACGAGTCCTTGTGTATGCTCCCAGACATATACTGGATAATCCTGTAAGTAATTTCGCGAAAACTGTGCGACTTGCACCAGTGAATAGGAATGAGACAGCTCGTTGGGGAGAGAGTAGCTCCACGCGATCTGTCCTTGAGCATCCAGTAGCATAGCCCAGGCATAGTTTTGGCGCAGAAGTTTTTCCGCCGCAGGTTCCAAAGAAAAACGAGATTCGGAGATGGTTAATCCTTCTGTTACGTGCTGTGCGATGCTTGCTGGAGGAAGCCCCTCATTCATTCCAGCGAAAACCCATGTTCCGAGAAAGATAAAGTTAAGAATGAGTAGAAACACTGCGATCACGATTGTGGTACCGATATATCGGTGCAAGATGCGAACAACACCATCCATTTTTTACTCTTCCTTTACGTCTAGTTTGTATCCTAGTCCTCTAGCGGTGAGCAAGTATTCGGGAGAGGAAGGAGTGGCTTCAATCTTTTCCCGAATCCTTCTGATATGTACCATTAGTGTATTTTCATAGCCAAAATAATCGTCGCCCCACACCGCTTGACAAAGAGCGTCGCTCGTAACGATTCGCCCACGGTTTTCATATAGCTTTACAAGGATGGCATGTTCTTTTGCCGTCAAGGTTAGATTGCCTTGTTCCCTGCGAACCACAGCAGCATTCAAATCGACTGTTTGGCTGCCGAGGTTAAATATCGGGTGGGGCACATCCACAGGTGGAATATAGACCCGGCGCAAAATAGCGTGCAGACGCAGGACGAGCTCTTTTGGCAAAAAAGGCTTGACCATGTAATCGTCAGCACCTAATCCGAGCCCGAGCAGCCTGTCTTCATCTTCGCCTCTTGCGGACAGAAATAGGACGGGAATCTGTGAGAAGCGGCGAATAGAAGATAGCAGGGCAAAGCCGTCGCCATCGGGAAGCATCACATCCAGGATGGCAATGTCAGGCTTTTCGGTCCGACATGCAGTCAGAGCTTCACCGCAGCTCGCAGCTTGAAAAATACGAAAAAAGCCTTCCTTGCGTAAAAAACCATCGATCATATTTCTGATTTCCAGCTCATCATCCACGATGAGTATTTTTTTTTGCTTTACATCTTCAAACACATTCATCACCTGCTTACATTATACTGGCTATTTGCTGTGCTTCTACCGGCCAGCTTCTCTTTCTAGTTGATTTAAGGTAACTGTAAGGTTGTCGTCAGCTTGGGGTAGGGTGCCGCGTATATGCTTTTCCTGTGAAGCAAATATCGTGTATACAAGAAGACGGGAGTGAACAGCTTTGGATACGATTGTTACTACGCGCAGCCTGACGAAACGATACGGAGCCGATTATCGGGTCAATTCGGTAAATGTAGAGGTAAATGAAGGGGACATTTATGGTTTTCTAGGTCCGAATGGCGCTGGGAAGACAACTACCATCAAAATGCTCTTGGGTCTGGTGAAGCCTACTAGCGGGCAGGTCTTTGTATTTGGAAAAAATTTCAGCAAAAGCCGCCAAGCGATTTTGAAACAAACGGGATCATTAATCGAATCACCTTCGTACTACGCACACCTTACTGGCCTGGAAAACCTGAGGGTATTTCAGCGCATACGAGATGTGCCAGACAAAAACATCACAGAAGCACTACGCATCGTGCGATTGGAAAAGCAAAAGGATAAAAAAGTAGGACAGTATTCATTGGGGATGAAACAGCGGCTCGGGATTGCGATGGCACTTCTCCACTTTCCGAAGCTGCTCATTCTCGATGAGCCTACGAATGGGCTTGACCCTTCTGGCATTGGCGAAATACGCGAGCTGATCCGTTCACTGCCAGAGCTGTATGGCATGACTGTCTTCATCTCCAGTCACCTGCTTACAGAAATTGAACAAATAGCGACCAGTGTCGGCATTATTCACGATGGGCAGCTGTTGTATCAGGGAAGTATGGAAGAGCTGAAGAAGAAGCATCAAGCGGTGATATCCATTAAGACAGGTGATAATGAACGAGCGATGAAACTTCTTTTCCACTCTGGATTTAGAGCAGCATGTACGGACGGTTTTCTGCGTTTGCCTGCTGTAACGGACAGCGAGGTAGCAGAAGTCAATCGCGTACTTGTTCATGACGGAATAGATGTCATACGGATTTCCGAACAGAGAAAGAACCTGGAGACGATCTTCCTGGAACTTACGGGAAAGGAGCGGAGTCTGTAGATGAATGCACTAGGGCTGGAGTTTTATAAGCTGCGACGCAAGCACCTTCCGTTGATGATTACGCTGTTTTTAAGTGTGGAGCTCGGCTGGGTGTTTGCGTCCGTCAGTATTTCCCTTGCAAGAAACCCGGAGAGCACAGGATGGGAAGCGATGCTGGTGACGGTTTCGTCGATGAACGGTTTGTTTTTGCCGATCCTTGCAGCAGTCGTCGTTTCTCGCCTTTGTGATATGGAGCACAAGGGGAACACTTGGGGACTTTTAATGGCCGCGGCTGTAAACAAAAATCAATTGTATGCTGCCAAATACACGTGTGCAAATGTATTGCTGACCTTTGCAGCCATTATGCAGGTAATGGTCATCATAGGTATCGGCTATGGACTACCACTTGCTGATCCAGTTCCGATTTCGTTACTGATTGGCTATTTTTGTGGAACCGTACTAACCAATCTAGTGGTCATCGGATTACAGCAATGGGTATCCATTATGATCAAAAACCAAGCGTTCTGCTTAAGCCTAGGAATGATCGGTGGTTTCATCGGGATGACCTCAGACCTCTTCCCGTCCGAGATTGGTCGACTATTTATCTGGTCGTATTATTCGGGCTTGAGTCCAGTTACGTACCAGTACGTCAATCAGACGATGGAGTTTGTTACGAGAAGCAGTGGAGTCGTTTTGCCAATGGTTGTACTTGCCATGGCCGTGGTTGTTTACGGAGCAGGTAGCTATTTTGCATCACGACGAGAAGTTTAAGGAATGAGGAGGCTATACATGCTGACTAGATGTATCTCTGCAGAGTTTTTTAAGCTGCGCCATTCAAGGATGTGGCTAATCCTTATAGTCCTTCCTGTGATCAGTGCGTTCATTGGCTCTGCGAATTACTACTTCAATCGAGGGGCTTTGCAATACGGGTGGTACAGCTTGTGGACACAGGTAAGTCTTTTCTACGGCGAATTTTTCTTGCCCGTCCTGATTGCGATATGCTGCGCGTATGTGTGCAGGCTTGAGCATACGAATAAAAACTGGAACATGGTGATGACTGCCCCTCTGCCAGTTGCATACGTGTTTCTGGCAAAATTGGTGGTAATCGGCGTATTTGCGTTATTCGTACAGAGCCTGTTTCTTTTTCTCTTTTACGTGGCTGGTACAGCATTTAAAATCGATACGCCTTTTCCTGTCGAAGCACTCGGATGGATCATGCGAGGCTGGCTTGCCGCTATGTCGATTGCCGTGATTCAGCTCTGGCTTTCGATGCGCATCCACAGCTTTGCCACTCCGATCGGGATTAGTCTTTGCTGCGTTTTTCTCGGACTGGGAATGTACATAGCAAAACTCGGCTTTTTCTTTCCGCACTCGCTCCTTACCATCGGGATGGGCGTGCTGAGCCAAGAAAGCTTGACGAGCGTTGAAACGATTCAGTTTTTTGTGATGAGTATAAGCTATTTGGTGACAGTGTCTTTCCTTGCTATCCGCTGGCTGCATAAGACAGATTTAGCGGCGTAGCACGCAGAAGATTCTTTCTTTATTCACAACCTTCATTTCCTTTTCGTAGAGATTCACCTTATAATAAAAGATGAATGCTTGTACGAGGAGTCGTTTTGATGAGCGATAATCAGAACAACAATAGCAACAACAAATTGGTCATTTTGAGCTTTGTCGGTGTCATTGTTGCATGTGCAGTCTCCATGGTGATCTTCATGTACGCAATGGCAAACTGAATTACCCATAGCTTTGTATGCAAAAAGCCGCTCGGCAGAAACGAGCGGCTTTTTGCGTATGTAATGATAGGAACGGTCAGGGCGCAGCGCTCTTGAGCTTCAGCTCGAGCTCTGCTAGAGACAGCTGGTTTAATTCAGCAAAACCAACGCCCTCGAGCGCAATGGTCCGCCCTTGATACAGTGGGTAGACACCCTGCCATAGCCCGGTGATGCTGTAATAAGAGGTTCCTTTGACTGGTTGGAGAAAGAGTACGTAGTTTCCTTCACCAAGCGGCCCTGGATATTTGAAATTGAGAGGACTTGATGCGTCAGGCATAGGCTCTACGCCCGTGCTAACCACATTCAGGAGACGAGGTGGAGCCCCTTTTAGGACTTTTTTGATTTGCAAGGTCTGGGTGTAGTTTACGAGCTTTCCCTGTTCGACAGCGTGTCTGGTTGGATAGGAGTGCCCTGCGCTATCTGCCCAAGCAATCACAATTAATTCACTTCGTTTCGCAAGCTCCTGCCATGAACTGGCTGTGGTAGCATCTACTTCTAAATCTCCAATGGCCGGAGCTGCAGAGACAGGCAGCAACACGGATCCAGTCAGGATGAAAAGGGCTAGTAAGACTCGATAGAACATCGTGGTTTCCTCCAGCTCTTAAATAGTCATGACAATTAGTATAGACAGCGACAGTTATGTTAATCAGATTTTGGTATTATGGTAATATTCCGAAAATACAAATTACATGCTATCATGGGAGCGAGCTGCATATTTTGGTGCAACTGAAAAGAATAGGATGAGGAGGTTATTATGAATTACCTGAGCATCAGACGCGTCTGTATGTGGATTCTCATGCTGATGGTGGCACTGCAGATGGCAGCAGTTCCTGCTTATGCAAAAAGCACAGAGGCGGCAAGCCCCCTGTCCGCAAGCATTGAGAAATACCTCTTTGATTTAAAAAAAGACGAGAACAGCATGGGCTTGCACGCAGGGATTGCTGTCTATGATCTAACCGAAAATACATACCTGTATAGACACAATGTAGCGCGAAACTACATCCCGGCCTCTAACATGAAGCTTTTTACAACCGTAGCAGGACTTGATAAACTGGGCCCGGCTTATCAGTGGAAGACGGAAGTCTATGTAGCTGGCAAGCTGACGAATGGTGGAGTACTAACTGGAGATTTGATTTTAAAAGGATACGGAGACCCGAGCTTAACACCTGAGGATCTCAAAACATTGGCGGCTACGCTAAACGAAAAAGGCATCAAGCATATTACCGGAAATCTGCTCCTTGATGAAAGCTACTTCGATGACACTCGTTTGGGCGTAAGCTGGATGTGGGATGATGAGCCTTTTGGGTACAGCGCTCAACTAAGCGCGCTGGCTGTCCACAAAAATTTTGTGACCGTAACCATGACACCTGGCAAAACAGTAGCAGCTCCTCCCGTGCTTTCGATGAAGCCTGCGAATACGTATGTGAAGCTAAGCAACCAGCTCAAAACGGTTGATGGTGACAAACGCAGCATTACGGTAGAGCGTCTGCGAGGAAAGAATGAAGTGATTGTATCGGGGACGATCGGTATAAAAGCCACGCCTTATCAAGAGGATGTAACGATGGAGGACCCGGCACTCTTCGTCGGGGAGCTGTGGAAGCAGGAGTTAGTCGCTCAAGGGATCAAGATCAATCAAAATTCGGAAATGAAAAAGACAACCGTGGCAAATGGAGTCCCTTTTCACACGCATCTATCCAAACCACTCCGTGAAATCATTGTGGAGCTAAACAAAGAGAGTGACAACTTTTATGCCGAAATGCTGTTGAAGACGTTAGGCGCGACGCAAAAAGGAAAAGGCAGCTTTGAAGCCGGGAGTGAGGTAGTAGCAGATGTAATGAAGACGGCTGGGATCGTAACTGGCTTTACGCAAGTAGACGGTTCAGGTCTATCTCGGTTTGATATGATTACACCCGAGCAAATGATTACTCTTTTAATGTTTGTACAAGATCAGGAATATCGCGACGTTCTGGAACAATCGCTCCCAATTGCAGGCGTAGATGGCAGCTTGCAAAACCGGTTAAAAGGAACTGTTGCTGAAGCGAAGGTCCTAGCGAAAACAGGCTCCATGGGCGGTGTCAACAGCTTGTCTGGCTATGTTACAGCCAAAAATGGAAATAAAATCGCATTTTCTATCCTGATCAACGGAATATACAAGTCGAAATACGCCAGAGATCTGCAAGACTATGTCGCAGTCCTATTGGCTTCCTACCCAGAAATAAAAGAACCCGAGGGTTACGTTCCCGAAGCGGAAAAGACCTACAAGCTCGCTGCGCTCATCGATCCGATTTTGGATCAACCAGATTTGGCAGGGGTCACTGCTGGCGTCATGGTTAAATCACTCGATTCGTCGGGAGAAGAAGCGATATGGTATGAACGGGATGCGGATGCATTGCTTACGCCAGCTTCCAATCTTAAATTGCTGACTTCAGCTACTGCACTCAAGCAATTGGGTCCAGATTTTACGTTTAAAACCGAAATCTACGGAGATGCTCCAGTCACGCAAAACGGTGTGCAACAAGGTAACGTCTACATAAAAGGATATGGTGACCCTACGCTTCATACCGAAAATGCACTCAAGGCGCAGGATGGCGTTTCAATCGAACAGATGGCTGCCTGGATCAAGGAACAGGGAATCAAGCAGATCAATGGCAATCTGATTGTTGATGAAAGCTATTTTGATCAGCAGCGATTGGGATTAGGCTGGGCATGGGATGATGAAAGCTATTATTACAACCCAACACTCGGAGCACTAGCTGTGAACAGGGGTACGGTGATGGTTGAATTCAAGCCAGCGAAGAAGCCCAATGAGCGAGTAGAACTGAATTTGTTACCCAAAACCGCGTATGTGAAGGTGATTAACGAAGCGGTGACAGTAGGTGCGGGCGAAGAGAATACGTTTGCCATTGAACGAGAACGTGGGACCAATACGATTCGAGTCACGGGCCATCTTCCACTAGATCATGGCGATGATTACGAGCGCGTACCTGTCGAGGAGCCTGCCAAATATGTAGCCACCGTCTTCAAGGAGGTTTTGGCCAAACAAGGAGTGACCTTTAGAGGGAATAGCACGATTTTGGTTCAACTACTTCCTGCCTCCGCAGTGAAATGGAACGAGTTTCATTCACGCCCCCTGCGAGAAATCGTCCACTATATGAACAAGAAGAGTGACAACTTTTATGCAGAAATGCTGTTAAAAACAGTCGGTGCAGTCAAAAAAGGGGAAGGAAGTTCATCGGCAGGAGCGGAAGTCGTGCTGGAAACCGTGTCATCACTTGGTGGCAAAACGAATTTCGATATGATTGACGGTTCTGGTTTGACTCGGTACAATCTCATCTCGGCAAGACACATCCTTTCTGTTTTGGAGGGCATGAGCAAACAGGCAGAGTTTGCAGCGTTTGATGAATCCTTGCCGGTTGCTGGTGTAGATGGAACACTAAAAAACCGTCTGAAGGATACGGCAGCGGCTAACAATTTACATGCGAAATCAGGATCAATGACTGGTGTGAATAGCTTATCAGGCTATATCACGACGAAGAGCGGGGAGAGGCTTGTTGTATCCATCATCTCGAATGGCTACGCGGAAAATCGATGGCTCACAGCTATCCAGGATCAGATCGTAACACTTCTCGCTGAATATGAATAAAGGCGTAACAGAAAAAAGGAATGCTCCTTCGTGGGGTATTCCTTTTTTAGGTCATTGACTGTGTCCGCACCAAGGGCGTGAACATATCTATATTCAGATCAGGATGGGAACGAAGGGGATGCAGGTTGAAAGGGGAGGGACATTGAAAGTGATTCCAACACGCTTCTGTTGGACCAAACTGGAGACGCTCGCGACGGAAATATTCGAGCAAACAGGCGTTTCCGCAGCGAAGGCCAAGGTGGTTGCAGAGTCGCTCGTGCATGCTGATCTTCGAGGTATTGAGTCACATGGCCTATCGCGGATGCCGATCTATGTAAAGCGGATTGAGGCAGGGTTGATCGAACGAGTAGAGGAACCACAGCTTGTAATACAAGAAGGAGCAACAGCACTTGTTGACGGCAAAAATCAGCTTGGTGCCGTGGTCGGATTGATGGCACTAGAACAGGCGATAAAGCTCGCACGTCAGACAGGGATCGGCTTCGTAGGGGTGCGTCACTCCAATCATTTCGGTACATGCTCGTATTACGCGGAGCGAGCGATAGCAGAGGGGCTTATTTTGTTAGTTTTGACAAATGCTCCGGAATCGATGGCGCCATCAGGGGGAATTCGTCCTTTTTTGGGTACAAATCCGATCGCTGTAGGTATTCCAGCTGGCGAGGAGCCATCGTTTTTGCTCGACATGGCCACAAGTGTGACTGCGCGCGGAAGAATTGTAATGGCAGCCAAAAAAGGAGAAGCGATTCCGGCGGATTGGGCGATCGATAAAGATGGCCTGCCGACTACGAAGCCAGAACAAGCACTGCTTGGCTCACTGCTTCCCATTGGAGGAGCAAAAGGTTATGGACTTGCCATGTTTATTGATTTGTTATGCGGATTGCTGACTGGCGCTGCATTTGGTCCAGGCGTCAAAAGCCTGTATGACAACTGGGAGCACCCACAGAACGTAGGACATATTTTTTTCGTAATCGATATTCAGAGGTTTATGCCTTTGCCTGTCTTTCAGCAAAACATGGACGAGTACATTCGCCAAGTAAAGAGCGGACCTAAAAAGGAAGGGACAACCGAGATCTTGATTCCAGGCGAGATTGAGAGTAGAAAACGGCAGGAGCGCTTGAAAAACGGGATTCCTTATTCGGCAAATGTCGTGGAAGAATTGACACAGCTATGCGCTACTTATGGCTTTAACTTTGGCGATGCCCACTTGACCCCTTGAATTTGCTATTAGCTGATTGCTTCTGGTTTCATGGACATCCTTTTCCACATAGACTGGTGTCAGTGGTTGGAAAGGAGAGTATAGGCATTGCAACGACATATGTGTAAAGGAAAAATTCATCGGGCAACCGTAACACAGGCAGAACTAGACTATGTAGGCAGCATTACGATTGATTCTCTGCTACTGAAAGCGGCTGACATCAAGCCATATGAAATCGTGCAAATAACGAGTTTGCGCAATGCAACGCGCTGGAAGACATATGCTTTGCCAGCACCAGAAGGAACGGGAAAGATTTGCTTGAACGGACCGCCAGCGCATCTCTTTTCCCCAGGAGATATTGTGATTATTCTCAGTATGGGGATGTACGATGAGTGCGAGGTAGACAATCTGGTGCCGAAAGTGGTATTTGTCGATGAGAAAAACCAGATTACGAAAATAGAGGAGCACCATCTCATTACGAATGGGGAGACATCGCCATAAAAGCGCCAAACGTAGGGAAATGGGGCAAGCATCAACACCTGATAAAAGATAAGTTCCTGCTAGAGCATCTGCCAAGAACGCAGCTGTTTACTCCAGAAGGCTTGTGGGAGTATGCAAAGACTTATAAACGAGTGATGCTGAAGCCCTCAGGGGGAGGCGGTGGAGCAGGAATCATCCAGCTCACGAGTAAAGGGGAAGACCAATATCTCGTGCACGCAGGAAGCAAAAGGCGAGTCGTGGATGGGAAAGAGAACACGGTTCGATATGTGAAATCTCTATTTCGTCCCAAGCCATACTTGCTCCAACCACGTATCCCTTTAGGAAGAATTGACGGGAAGCCATTTGACGTACGCGTGATGGTTCAACGGTTGAACAAGAAATCGCCGTGGATCATCACAGGCTGGGTTGCCAAGGTCGCAGGAGCTGGGTATGTCGTGACCAATGTAGCCAGAAGCAGAGGTAGAGTTTTACCCATTCGTACCGCCATACGCAAATCGAATGTACCGCCTTCCATGTACCTATTGCCGGAGGTACGGAAAGTATCGCTTGCTGCTGCAAACTGTTTGGGAAAAGCGTACCCGAGTTTGCGAGAGATCGGATTGGATTTGGGCATCGATATCCATGCAAAGCCGTGGATCATTGAAGCGAATTTTCGCCCATCCTTATCTCTTTTCCGCCAGCTACAGGATCAGACCTTCTATCGTCGCATCAGAGCGATGCAGGCAAAATACTAAAAAATGCTTGAGGGCTAACAAAAGGGAGCGCCAGTACAATGGCAATCCCTTCTTTTTTTGGTTATTTCAACTGGTCCTGGGAGTGATGAAGCGATAATTGATCGATTGTTTCAAATTCATGAAACAAAGTAAAATCAACTTGCAATTTCGAATAAGGGATAAGCACTGGCATATGAGGAAAAAAGCTGATAGAATCCAGCTGATTATGATGAGGGGATGTATACTTCTTGAGAACATTACTATCAAAAAAAGACATCATTTTTGTGAGCTTCATGCTTTTTTCCATGTTCTTTGGTGCCGGTAACCTCATTTTTCCACCTTTTCTCGGGCAGTCTTCTGGGGATCAAGCGTGGTTGTCTCTCATCGGCTTTATTCTGTCAGCGGTCGGGCTGCCGATTCTCGGCGTTGTTGCCATTGCAAAAGCCGGGAGCTTTCCAGGATTAGCAGGTCGAGTCCATGGTCTTTTTGCTCTTATTTTTCCGTTTTTAATTTATGTTTCAATTGGACCAGGCTTGGCTATTCCGCGTGCTGGCAGTCTCGCTTTTGAAATGGGGATGGAGCCTTTTTTACCGGAGCAATGGGCCCATTCCGAATCCAGTCTTTTGGTGTATTCGTTGATTTTTTTCGCCATTGTCTGGTGGTTCAGCTTGTCGCCTTCCAAATTGGTGGATCGGTTTGGCAAGCTGCTGACGCCGACCCTGCTGGCGTTGATCGGCATCATTTATGTAAAAAGCTGGATTACTCCGCTTGGGAGTGCCACTGAGCCAACTGGCAATTATGCATCTCAACCTGTCATCCAAGGGTTTCTGGACGGGTATTTGACCATGGATGCATTGGCTGCTCTTGTTTTTGGTATCGTGGTTGCCAATACGCTCAGAAATAAAGGCGTCGAGGATAAAAAGAGCTTATCTTCCTACATGGTGCTTGCAGGTCTTGGAGCAGGTATACTGTTAACCGTAATTTACGTGATATTAGGCGTTCTCGGTTCAACACATCTTTCTGAAGAGAAGGCTGAAAATGGAGCACAAATCTTGACACTACTAATGAGTAAGCTGTTTGGAGAAAGTGGTACTCTTATTCTGGGTGTCATTTTTACCGTCGCATGCTTGTGTGTATCGACCGGGCTGGTCACATCGTGCAGCCAGTACTTTCATCAGATTTTTGGCAAGTTGAGCTACTCATGGTGGGTGACAATCCTATGTATCGCGAGCATGGGTGTTGCCGACTTGGGGTTAACTCAGATTTTAAGCGTATCTGTACCGATACTGGGGCTGATCTATCCGATGGCGATTGTCCTGATTCTCCTGGGGCTAGCAGAACGCTTTATTCCGCCGCATTCGTTTGTGTATATTACAGCTGTTGGGGTAGTTGCCTTATTTGGCCTGGTTGACCTCGTTAATACGACTTTTCTCACGCATCAATGGGACAAGTGGTTAATAGAGCTTCCGTTTTACAAGGAAGGTGCGGGGTGGGTCATGCCTGCTTTGCTGGCTGGATGCGCAGGGATGCTATTCGATTTCAAAAACAGAACGAGAGAGAATTGAGATAGAAAGGAAGCTTCACGAAGAGGAGGCTTCCTTTTTTCTGTGAAAAACGTCTCGACGTTTTTCATAAAAGTGGATGTGATCGCCCGCGGTCAAACACTTTTGTCCCCCGACGAGAGGGGAAAACGGTTATGAACGTTTTGTTACTTTTTTCATTTCCAGTCGTAATAAGAGTGTACTGATATAACACGTGTTAGAGAGGAAGAGAGAAGTGAGAGGTACTCCTGTGCTGGAGGCAGATCGTATCCATCAGCTGGATGGTATACGAGGCTTTGCCTTGTTTGGGATTTTGCTAGTAAACATGCCGACTTTTTTACATCCGATCTTGTTTCTTCCTGCGAATGGACTCCCTTATGAACATTCGATTTCAGATGCATGGATACGGTTGTTGTTTGATATGTTTGTACAAACGAAGTTTTACACGATTTTCTCGTTTTTGTTTGGGGCGGGCTTTTATTTGTTCATGAATCGTGCAGAGCAAAAGGGACTGCCGAAGAACACATTTTTTTTGCGAAGAGTTACTGTCCTGTTTTTGATTGGTGCCATTCATCTTGTTTTTTTCTGGTATGGCGACATTTTGCACACGTATGCAATCGCCGGTATGATGCTGTTGTTGTTTTTTAAACGAGCGGATAAAACGATTCGCAATTGGGCTTGGTCTTTACTGATCATGGTGCAAGTCATGTACGCACTCTTGCTGTTCATTCCCGCTGATCCATCAGTGGTCGGTAGTGATTCACATGCCCTTGCCCAGAGGGCGGTGGCAGCATATTCAAGTGGGAACTGGGGAGAATGGATGCAATTTCGAATCGCTCATGAATTCCCCATCGTCGCATCCAATGAATTTCTGGCTATTTTGACTGTCTTCCCGCTTTTTTTGTTCGGCTTGCTTGCTGCCAGACGTGGTGTCTTTTCGGCAAATGGACTAAACCGCGATGCTATTAAACGAGTTTGGTGGATGACGTTATTGTTTAGTCTTGTTTTTGTTGCGCTCATTCCCCTAGTGAAAAGCGGATATGTCCAATTCCCTGCACCAGATAATGTGGCAGTACTCATATTTGTGAACTGGAGTGGCCTGACCCTAAGTGCTTTCTACATTTGTTCATTTCTCTTCCTATACGAGAAAGGCGCTTTACAAAAAGGAATGAAGCATTTGGAGGCAGTCGGTAGAATGGCTCTCTCAAATTATTTGGCACAAACCATTGTTACACTCGTGCTGGTCGCGGTTTTCAAGATGTATGGATCACTGAGCTTACTGGTCGGGCTTGTGTACTGCTTGCTCCTGTTTCCACTGCAGATTGTGGTGAGCGAATGGTGGCTGACTCACTATCAGTTTGGACCCGCTGAATGGCTGTGGCGTTGTTTGACCTACGCGAGAATCATGCCAATGAAAAGGAATGGAGGAAATCATGAGATTTGATACGATTTTGACGATTGTAATCGTTCTTATCCTGACATCCTGTTATTGTTACCTATGGAAATGGTTACGTTCAAAAGCGTCCAGTTAAACTGGGCGTTTTTCTTTTTTGGGAAAAAGATCGGTCGCTCATCTTTGAGAAGTCTTCGATAGAGGTTTTTTTAACGTGTAAGAAAGTTTAATTGCTTCACCGTGAGAAAACGTCATTGCTTAAATTTTCTGGAACGCATAACAAGGTGCCTCAGGGTCCGCTTCTGGCATTACTTCGGTAAAACCAACCGCTAAAGCGCGGTCGCTCATCTTTGAGAAGTCTTCGATAGAGGTTTTTTTATGCATGGAAATAGCAGGATAAAAGTGGTGCCAAATGGGCAAAATTTCCCTATCTTCGTCCGTGGATCGTCGAGAGGAGGGGTGGCTGGGTGAATCGGAACGCACGCAAATGGTGGAGGATGAATAAACAAAAGCTGCAACAGCAACAGCAAAAGCCCGAGTCAAGCACGCAGATAGCGAAAGAGCTTGCAGCGAACGAAGCCGTCCTGCGCGAGCTATACACCAATTGTACGGATGTCGTTTACCGATCCTTTCTTATTGGCGGCTCGACGAAAGCACTTGTGATTTACATAGATGGCCTCTCAAACACAGAGGAGCTAGACAGAAGTGTCCTGTCCTCCTTGATGAATGGGAAGATATCCAAAGAGACGAATGCACGCAAGCTCGTGGAAAAGACGATTACGGTCTCAAAATGGCGGGAAATCACTACGCTTGAGGATTGTATAGAGTCCATCTCAAACGGCTGTCCAGTTCTTTTGATCGATCAGCAAGAAGCAGCACTTTCTTTTGGGTTGGAGAAGTGGGAGAAGCGTGCGATCGAAGAGCCTGTCGCAGAAGGAGTCGTGCGAGGACCGCGTGAGGGCTTTACCGAATCCCTAAACGTCAACACCTCGTTGCTCCGAAGACTCATCAAAAGTCCAGCGCTGAAGATGGAGCTGATGCAAATAGGCGGGTACACCAAAACAAAAGTAATTCTTGCCTATATTGATGGCATAGTCGACCCGACCTTGGTAACCGAGCTAAAGGCTAGATTAAACCGAATAGATATTGATGGCGTGTTGGAAAGTGGATACATTGAAGAACTGATAGAAGATCATCCTGGCTCACCGTTTCCACAAATATTGAGCACAGAGAGACCAGACGTTGCGTGCGGGAACTTACTGGAAGGTCGAGTAGCGATCCTGGTGGATGGCACGCCGTTCATCTTGATTGCTCCGACCACATTGATAGCCCTCTTGCAATCGAGCGAGGATTACTATCAGCGTTCCTTTGCCAGTACGGCGATCCGCTTGCTGCGATATGTATTCACACTCATGTCTTTATTACTGCCATCCCTTTATGTAGCGCTAATTACCTTTCACCACGAGATGGTTCCAACATCGTTATTAATCAGTATGGCATCTTCGCGGGAAGCTGTTCCGTTCCCTGCTTTAGTTGAAGCTTTGATTATGGAGATAACCTTCGAAGCGTTGCGTGAAGCGGGAGTGAGACTCCCAAAGCAGGTAGGTGCTGCTGTAAGTATCGTCGGAGCATTGGTAATTGGACAGGCTGCGGTTCAGGCTGGTTTGGTTTCGGCTCCAATGGTTATCGTGGTAGCCATTACGGGGATTGCATCCTTTATGATTCCGCACTACATTGCAGGGATTGCAATCAGACTTTTGCGCTTTCCCATGATGTTTCTTGCGGGTACGTTAGGCCTTTTGGGCATCATGCTAGGTATTATTGCGACGGTCGTCCACTTGTGTACGATCCGCTCTGTTGGCGTGCCATATTTGACTCCGTTTGCCCCAATGAAAGGAAAGGAATTGAAGGATGCACTTGTTCGTGCACCTTGGTGGATGCTGAATACAAGACCGCGTTTGACTGGTGAATCAAATATGTACCGGCAAGCTCAGGGATTAAAGCCTGATCCATCGAAAGGAGGCGACACATCATGAAATGGGGGCTGTTGTTGGGCATGAGCACGTTGGTTGGGCTAATTATCATTTACGAGTGGCCCAAGCTAAAGCCGCTCCCGAAGAAAGACAAGCTGAGCTTCTTCGTGCTTGTGTTTATGGGATGGTTTCTTTCGCTGTTTGACCTTCCCAATCTTCCAGGCCCTACCACAATGATCGAATCACTCTTCAAGCCGTTTTCGAAAATGCTCGAGTAATGTATAGAAGAGGGTGGGAAGATGCTCGGTAACGAGAAAATATCGGCCGGACAGATGGGCTTGTTGATGTTTTTTGCCATCTCCGCATCCGCTGTTACGGTAATCCCCGGGATAACCGGAAAATATGCGCAAAATGATCTGTGGCTCTCGCCAATCTGGGCGTCGATCATCGGCTACGTAACGGTGTATATCGCTTATCGGCTGCACCAGTTATATCCGAATCAATCCATAATCCAATACAGTCAAACCATTTTGGGGAGATTTCTTGGCAAGGTCGTGAGTCTCTTTTTTATTTTTTTCTATTTACATCTGACTGGTCTGATTGTAAGAGGCTACGCTGAATTTGTCGTTGGCAATTTCCTCACGAGAACACCAATTAGTGTTGTCATGATCAGTATGGTGTTGGTTGCTGCACTCGCAGTCAAAGGAGGGGGGGAAGTATTAGGGAGGACAGCACAATTCTTTTTCATCATTTTTCTGATACCTGTCGCTCTCATGCCATCTTTATTCGGGTCAATGAAGCTTCAATATCTGTTTCCCGTACTGGAGCATGGTCTAAAGCCAACGTTTCTGGGGGCTGCTTCTCCACAAGCATGGTTTAGTGAAGTCTTTTTGATGACATACTTTCTTCCTTTTGTATCAAATCAGGAAAAAAGTATGCGCGCAGGCATGCTGAGCGTATTTGGGACCATGATGCTACTTACGATTATCAATTTGTTCATTCTGCTTGTTATGGGAAGACAGGCCGGAGATTTTCTGTACCCGGTGATGGTCGCATTTCGCTACATCAGTGTTGCCGATTTCTTTCAGAACCTGGATTCAGTTGTTATGGGAATTTGGATTATCGGGTTGTACCAAAAAATCAGTGTATTTTATTACGCTACCGTCATTGGAACGAGTCAGCTGCTTGGGCTTCATGACTATCGTCCACTTGTCCTGCCATTTGGCATATTGGTCGTTATCATGGGGTTTTGGTCGATCCCGGACCAGCTTCACGTTAGCCAGTTCGATACTTTCGCCTTTCCATTCTACGGCCCACTTGTTCAAACGGTCTTTCCTCTCCTGCTGCTGATCCTTGCTTTTTGGCAAAAAAGAGATGAGGCAAGTCAGACAGGGCGCACCGCACTGACAGATGGCACCGAATCCTAGTCAGGGGGATCAAAAAGACATGCTGGAGACAGGAAAAATATCAGCATTGCAAATGGTGATGACGATTTATCCGGTCATGATGTCTACGGCGATGCTGGCTGGACCAAATATAATGGCGAAGGAAGCAATGAATGACTTGTGGATCTCACCAATATGGGCCGCTCTTATCGGATTTCTTTGCGTGTACGTTACCCACCAGCTGCACGCAAAATATCCCCAAAAAACGTTTATCGAGCAGAGCGAAGAAATCCTTGGCAAACTGCTTGGCAAGTTGCTAGGATTTTTCTACATTTGCTTTTTCCTGCAGATTAACGGCTTCATTGTTCGCGAATACGCAGATTTTATTTCTATCTTCCTGGTAAACACTCCACTCAGTTTGATTTCAGGAGTCCTTGTACTCGTGTGTGCCATGGCGGTGATGGGAGGTGTGGAGGTAATGGCAAGATCAGCTCAGTTTTTTTTTCCGCTGTTCGTGATTCCTCTGCTGGTCATGATTGGGCTTATCTTCCCGGATTTGGAGCCGCGAAACATTTTTCCTATTTTAGGGAATGGTCTGATCCCGACATTGAAAGGAGCAGTTACTCCCCTAGGATGGTTCAGTGAGGTGTTTCTCATCTCCTTTTTGCTGCCCTTCCTCACAGACGAGAAAAAAGGAAAGCGATACGGAATGATAACGGTTGGACTGGTCATGCTCTCTATGATTATGGTAAACCTCGTCACGTATTTTTTGATGGGAGATGCGACGGGACGGATTCTGTTTCCCGTGATGGACACAGCCAGATATATAAGTATCGCTGACTTTTTTGAAAATCTGGAGTCGGGAGTCATGGCTATATGGGTGATTGGCGCGTTTGTAAAAGTCTCCATGTTTTACTACGCTACCGTCCTTGGGGCAGCACAATGGTTGAATCTCACTACCTATCGACCAATTGTACTCCCGATTGGTTTACTTACCGTGATCTTTAGCTTTTGGGGCTTGCCTAATTTAGCCGTAGTAGGGAATTTGCATCTTTTTGTCATCCCAGTTCTGCTTGTTTCGTTTTGTTGTCTAATTCCGGTCATTCTGCTAGTCATCACTGCTATAAAAAAAAGCAACACGGCCTATAAAGGAGTAGGGTCCGGATGAGGGCCAAGTATGTGGTTCTTGTCTTTTGCAGTTTGTTGCTTGGCGGGTGCTGGGACCGGACAGAAATCAATGATTTGGCGATTGTTACCGCGGCAGCAATCGATAATGAGGAAGACCAGAAGATCAGATTGAGTATTCAGGTGTTTATCCCGCGAGAGCTAACGAGTGGACAAGGAGGGACTGGCAGTGGTAGTGGTGGTGAATTGACCACAGTTTACAGTGGAACGGGGGTTAATATTTCGGACGCGATGTCCAAAGTACAAGCCAAGCTTTCCCGCAAAATTTTTTGGGGACATTGCAAGGTGTATTTGTTTGGTGAGGACGCTGCAAAACAGGGAATGGCGGAACACATCGACTTTCTCGTCCGACACCCAGGTCCCCGGAATCGAGCCTATCTGTATGTAACGAGGGGAAAAGCAAAAGAAGGGCTTGCTTTAAAAACGGTGCTTGAGCGATCTTCTGCAGAGGCTCTGCGCGAATTTGCAAGTCTCCATATTGGAATGGCGGTGACACTCGTCGATTACCGAAACATGCTAAAAAGCGAGTCAGAGGCGGTAGCGGTTCCAATGATTGAGAATGGATCAAAGCTGCAAACGCCAGCGCAAATCCAAACCAAATCCATTTTAATTGGTACAGCAGTCTTCAAGAAGGATAAAATGATCGGTCATATTTCTCCAAAGGTAACACGCGGACTTATGTGGTTACGAAATGAAGTCACCAAAGCGGCGATAACGATACAGCCACCACATGTCAACGGAATTGTTTCTGTGATGCCTAGCCGTTCCAGTGTAACGCTGGACCCTCTGATAAAAAATGGAAAATGGAGTATGCTGGTCAAAGTCGACACGGAAGGTGATGTCGTAGAAAACGGCACATTGCTCAACCTCATGAATCCTGACTTGCTCTCCATCGTCCAAAAAGCAGTTCGGGATGATATTCAAGCCCGAATCACCTTTTCACTCGGTACCTTGCAAAAGGGATTGAAGGCAGATGTGGCAAACTTCGCGGGTGCTTTTCACCGGAAGTATCCAAAAGAGTGGGAGCAAAACAAAGATCAATGGGAAAAGATTTTTCCGAAGATAGAGGTCCGTAGCCAAATCAATGTTAAAATCCGCCGCCCTGGATTGATCTCAGCACCTGCGGGGGTTCCTGAGGAGGATGTCATTAAAAAGTAGGCTTTGGATAAAAAAGTCCAGAAAGGGGGCATAGCATGGATGGTAGATGGATTCCCTTTTTCATAGGCTCTTTCGTGGGAACGATATTGGCAACGATTTGTCTGTGTCTGATTCTGTTCCTGTTTTTTCGCTCCATTACACAATGGATGCTAGGGCGTTTCATGAAGCGTTTGATGTCAGATCGTTACCCGGAGAACATCTTTGAAATGGTATCTGCCATGACAAAAGTAAGCCCTCGGATCGTACTGGAAAATAGCTTGCGTGCGACTTCAGGTCAAGCAATTGAACGTCCATTTGGCAGTCCACGTAAATTCCTTAACTTTGACGGACTGATCTTTTCCCCCGCTCAGCTAGCTGTCTTGCCTGCCCATGAGGATGAGGAGGTCGATATGAGCATTACGATTGGTCCCATAGCCAAAAAACCTTTGAAGCTCGACATCCCGGTGATGGCAGGGGCGATGGGGTTTGGAATCGGGATCAGTGAGAGTGTAAAGATCGCTATTGCAAAAGGGACAGCCGCCGCAGGGACGCTCACAAATACGGGAGAAGGTCCACTCCTGCCAGAGGAACGGCAATTCGCCAAGCACTTGGTGATTCAATACAACTCCGGGACATGGTCAAAAGAGCCGGAGACCTTAAAGCAAGCCGACGCGATCGAAATTCATTTTGGACAAGGAGCGACTGCTGCAGCCGCAAGCTTTATTCCCGCTGAGTTTCTCAAAGGAAAAGCTAGCAAATTAATGGGGGTCGAGGGTGAGGAGATGGTGGTTATTCCTTCCAGACAGCCAGAGGTTAACAATCAAGAAGACCTTTTGAAGCTCGTTGACAAGCTGCGCACGATTACGGGAGGAGTACCGATTGGGGTCAAAATTTGTGCGAGTGCCATTCTTGAAGCGGATTTAGAGATCGCAATTCAAGCCGGTGTGGACTTTATCAGTATTGATGGAGGACAAGCGGGTACCAAAGGCGGTCCTCCAATCCTTGAGGATGATTTTGGTCTGCCAACCATTTACGCTTTGACACGTGCCGTTCGCTATTTACAGGAGCGTGGAGTAAAGGACAAAATCACGCTTTTGTCCGGTGGTGGTTATAACAATCCAGGAGAATGCTTAAAAGCAATCGCATTGGGGGCAGATGGCATTTTTATGGGAACAGCAATGTTATGGGCGATGACGCATGACCAGGTAACCAAAGCAATCCCTTGGGAACCGCCAACGATGCTTACCAATTATCCAGGTACGTTGAAAGAAAAATTCAATGCTGATGAAGCGACACATTTTTTGACCAACTTTTTTCTGGCGTTTGTAGATGAGATGGAGATCGCCCTATTAGCAATGGGGAAAACCTCTTTGGCAGAAGTGTCGATTGATGATCTAGTGGCTTTAGATGAATTGACTAGCAAGGTAACGAGGGTCCCTCTGGCGTATCAAGCCCCCTCGAAAGGACAAAATGGGGGATAAGAGGGCTTTGGCGAGGAGGGATTCATATCAACCGGGAGATCATCCAGATAAAAAAGCCTTTTCATAAGCCGGGATGGATCATGACACAGACTTGGGAGCATTTATTGTTTGTTCACTGGGCAGTTTCGCCAAGCTTACTCCGAGGTCTCATTCCAAATGAACTGGAGATAGACACGTATAATGGCATGGCGTGGCTTGGGATCATACCGTTTTTGATGAGCGGTGTTCGGATACGGCGAATGCCGATGGTCCCGTTTACGTCGACGTTTCCGGAGATCAATGTGAGGACCTACGTAAAAGCGAAGCAAAAGTCTGGTGTGTATTTCCTCTCGCTAGATGCTTCTAATCCACTGATAACAGCAATTGCGAAACAATGGTATCGCCTGCCCTATTCTCATGCCAGTATGCGCTTTTCCAGGCAAGGACAAACCATTGACTTTGAGTCGCGCAGGCTAGACAAGAATCGTCTGTCCGTACAGTTTTCGGGCAAATATGAGGCAAGTGGACAGCCGATTGAAGCAGCAGAGGGAGCCATCGAGAATTGGCTCACGGAACGCTATACACTTTTTTGTCGCTGTAGGCGTGCAAATCGCCTCTATTTCGCGGATGTCTATCACGAGCCATGGGTCTTGCAAAAGGCAGCTGTCCACATGAGAGAAAATACAATGACAAGTAGCTTATCGATCCCTCTTGCGGCAAATCCCGATTACGCTTTTTACGCTCGTGGTGTGGAAAGCTATGTTTGGCCGATTACTAGGCTGGAATGAGGGGGGAGGCGGTGGTGAGCTTATGAAAAGAATGCTTCTCATTCCGGTTATCCTTCTGAGCACGCTATCGCTTGCTGGATGCTGGGACCGGACAGAAATCAATGATTTGGCGATTATTACTGCTGTAGCGTTCGACAAGGCAAACGAGAAAGAAATTGAGCTGTCCGTCCAAATCTTTGTTCCTCGTTCGCTGAGTGGTAGTAATTCATCCACTGGAGGAGGAGGAGGAGGAGGAGGAGGAAATCTCCCTACGACTATCATGAGGACGACCAAAGGAGTAAATGTGGCGGATGCTCTATCTAAAATGCAGGCGAATCTGCCGCGAACCATTTTTTGGGGACATTGCAAGATTTACATGTATGGAGAAGAATTGGCCAAGCACGGAATTGTTGAGCTGGTAGACTTTTTAACGCGTCATCCAGAGCCGCGTAATCGAGCATTCATGTTTGTAAGTAAAGGAAAAGCAAAAGAATTGCTCAAATTAACACCGCGGCTAGAAATGAATTCGGCAGAAGTGGTCCGGAAGCTGACAGGATTGGATGTTGGTATGGAGGTGACACTTCTGGAGCTTCAAAAGATGCTGGACGGGAGCTCGAGAGCGGCAGTTATTCCTATGATATCGATTATGCCGCCGGAAAAGATGTCACAGCCGATGAAAACCAATCCTTACCTAATCGGAACAGCCGTATTCAAACAGGGGAAAATGAGCGGCATGTTATCGGAGCGCTACACCAGAGGAGCCATGTGGATTCGAAACGAAATATCTGCCACCACGGTTACCGTCAAAGCAAAGGGAGTCAAAGGCTTTGTCTCACTAAACCCGATTAGGGAAGTAACAAGGCTAGATCCCATCATTGAAAATGGAAAATGGAAAATGGTCGTTGAAGTGGAGACAGAGGGGGATTTGATTCAAAATGGCACCAATTTGAATCTTACAGTACTCAAGCTGATGAAGATTATGGAAACAGCACTGAGAGAAGATATTGATACCCGAGTCAAAAGTACACTCAAGGTAGCACAAAAAGACCTCAAGGCAGATATTTTTGATTTTGCTACTCATTTTCGACGTAAGTATCCAAGAGAATTCGCGGCAGTTAAGGACAGATGGGAACAGGTCTTTCCAAATATTGAAGTCGAGACAAGAATTAAAGCTTATATACGTCGCCCAGGGTTGACTACGATTCCAGGAGGAATTCCTGAATCTGAGGTGAGAGAAAAGTGAAATGGGCGGCTATTCTCGGACTTACCTTGGTTGTTGTAATCATCTGGATGGTGGATCGAAAAGCAGTAAAGGCAAGTACAGGCAGGACGAAATTTACGTTTTGCTTTTTGACTGTTGTGGGCTGGGTGATTGGAGCTCTCCTCTTCCTTTTTCCAGATATGCCTGGTCCTTCACAAGTGTGGTTATTCATTTTTAAGCCTCTCTCCAACATAGTAGGACTACATTAATAACTTCAGGGTGAAGGACATGGCACATAAAACAACAATATCCGGAATGCAAATGGGGCTCCTGTTGTTCCCGGTGATTGTGGCAACAGCAGATCTCATCGTACCTACCATAACAACGAAATACGCAGGGCGGGATATGTGGCTGTCACCCGTTTGTGCCTCCATCGTCGGTTTTTTGACGGTCTATCTCATTTTCAAACTACATGAATTGTATCCGAGACAGACGATTATCCAATACAGTACGCAAATAGTCGGCGCTATTCCAGGGAAAATCGTAGCGTTTATTATTTTGTACGATATTCTCTACACGAACGGCAACATCTTGAGATTGTACGGGGAGTTTATTGTTGGCTCCTTTTTACATGAAACGCCTCTAGTTGTTGTTATGGCAAGCATACTGCTGCTTTGTGCGTTCACGATTCGAGCGGGACTGGAGGTACTCGCTCGTGCTGCTCAGATATTGGTTCCTCTCTTATTTTTGTTCTACATGGTTGTCGTTCTTTTAATGATTCCGTTTATGAAAACAGAGAACTTCTTTCCCGTCCTCGAGCATGGTTTTATTCCTGTATTGCGTGGGGCTATAACCCCTCAAGGGTGGTTTAGTGAAGTCATCTTGTTTTCTTTTTTAGCACCATTTTTGCCCTCTCAAACAAAAGGTATGAAAGCCGGCTTTGTAACAGTGATATTTGCAGCTATGGCTCTGTTTTCTTTGAATCTGTCTGCGCTTTTGATACTCGGAGGAGAGGTAGGCGCGATGACATACCCCTTCTACACAGCCATACAAATGATTAGTTATGCGGATTTTTTTGAGAACTTCGATGCCGTAGTGATTGCGATATGGGTAGCTGGAGCTTTTGTTAAAATGTCGATGTTCTATTATTCCTTATCCCTCGGAACAGCTCAATTGATGGGAATAGACGACTACCGACCTCTTGTTTTTCCGCTTGGTTTATTGCTCATTTTGTTCAGCTTTTGGACGGCACCCGATATGTCAACGTTATCCAGCAATATAGCAAAAACGGCTGGCTTTCAAACCTCACTGATTTTTTCGTTCTTGCCATTATTGCTCTATATCGTCGCACATCTGCGAATGAAGCACAGATCAAAAACGGGGAATACCTACGCTGCCGATTTGAAAAAATAGGGTGGCGATAAGTAAAATAAATCAGGGAAACGAAGAGAAATGAAAAAGGATATTGGATGAGCGATGGAAAATAGTAGGAGGGAGAAAAGGAAGGAGAGAGAATGCTATGCTGCTTGCCTACGTTCAATTAGCGCTATCCATGGCTTTTGTAGGCATTAACATTTCCATCGGAAAAGAAATTGTAGCGCATGTTCCTGTTTTTTTGTTTTCTGAGCTCCGTTTTTTAATCGCCATCCTAATCCTGCTGCCGCTGCTTGCCTCACGTGGCGAATGGAAAACCTCCTGGACCCGGGAGGAGGGCAAGGTATTATTTTGGCAATCGTTTTTCGGCGTATTTTTGTTTAGTATTTGCATGCTTTACGGGGTGCAGTGGACGAGCGCGACAGCAGCAGGGATTATTACTAGCACCGTACCCGCCTGTATTGCTTTGTTCTCCTTTTGGATTCTCAAGGAAAAGCTGCAGGTTAACAATATGTTCGCCATTTTACTGTCAGTGTGCGGTATCGCGTTCATCACCTTCACCACAGGTGGAAACGTCGAGCAGTCGTTGGCAAGCATGCTAGGTAATGCACTTGTATTCTTGGCGGTTGTCAGTGAGGCGCTATTCACCATTTTTGCAAAACGACTGGCTGGAAAGATTACGCCTTTCCAGATGACAGCTGCGATCAATGTAATTAGCTTTGTCTTATTTTTACCGTTTGCCATCTGGGAGGGACTTCGCTTTGAATGGGGGAGCGTACCTGCTGGCGTCTGGGGACTGATCTTGTATTATGCGATTACTGCAAGTGTTCTCTCTTTTTTCCTCTGGTATAAAGGAGTGGCCAAAGTCGAAGCCTCCAAAGCGGGTTTGTTTACAGGGATGATGCCAATTAGCGCAGCCCTCGTAGCTATTTTGTTCCTGAATGAAATTTTCTCATGGATGCATGCGATTGGAATGTCTCTGGTTCTGGCATCTATTGTCGTTGGAACGATGCGATTTCGGCAAAAAGATATGACCGTGCAGAGATAGGGTTAGAGAACCTGAGTTTTTCCTGCCTTTTGGATCAAAAAAAGCGTTCTGGCTTTAGGGCCAAAACGCTTTTTTGGTTATGATTTGGTCAGTACATTTTCCAAATCTTTTACGCCGCTGTAAATGAGGTTGAACAGCTCGTCAATTCCATTTTCCTCGATGCAAGAGAAGGCAACGCGCAGGTCTGTTTCACCCAGAGCAATCGTACCGACTCCGTATTGATCCAATAGGTGGTTACGCAATGCTTCTGCATCTACTGTTTTCAATTTGAGGCACATAAAGTAGCCGGAGTTGAACGGGTAGTAGCCCCATGCATCATCAAACTTGCCAGTGTCCAGCAGTTGTTTGACTCGATTTGCACGGCCTTTCATGATCTCAAATTTCTCTTGCTTCTGCGCGTGGAATTCCGGCGAAGTGAGAGCGTGCAGAACAAAGGTTTGCGAAGGGTGTGCACCACTGGAAATCGTCGCACGGATAATACCCAATGTTTTTTGTTCCAGTGCACTTAAGAGATCGCTGGATGGAGCCGCATAGGTAATGAAACCAACACGGAATCCCCATACATATTCTTCTTTCGTTGCACCATCTACTTTAATTGGCAGAATACGTGGATGCAAATCGCACAGGTTTGCAAACATCGACTCTGTCATCGAATCTTCGAAGAACAGACCAAAGTAAGCGTCGTCTGTTACAACCACGAGATTGATACCAGCCTCAGCGCCTTCTTTCAGTGCTTCTACGATTTGTTTTCCTTCCTCAGCTCCAGGAGTATAGCCTGTTGGGTTGTTCGGGAAGTTGAGGATAACGATTGCTTTCCCTTTTTCTTTTTGTGCAAGAATCGCGTCACGCAACCCAGCAGCATTAAACTTCATTTCATCGTTATATAACGGGTAGTACATCATTTCTGCACCACGGCGGATGCCGAAAGTAAGCTCGTAGTTTTCCCAGTTTTTATCTGGAATGATCACACTGTCACCATTATCTGCATACAGGTCAGCCACAACGCTCAATCCGTGAGTCAAGGCATTGGTCACAATCGGATTGCTGAATGATTTTGTAGCCAGGGAAGGCTGCTCTTCAATCATTTTTTTACGCCAAGCGGTACGCAGCTCAGGTTTTCCTGCGGGAGGAGCATATTCGTACAAGTCTTTTGGCGCAAAAGCAGACAGGTTATCCTGAATAACTTTCAAATGCATAGGCTGCCCGTTTTCGAGAGCAATCCCGATCGTAGCATTGTATTTTTTTGCTTTCGCTTTTGCTTCAGCAGACTGGCTAAGAATCCCTTCTTTTGGGAAATAAATCTGTTTTCCGATATTGGACAGCATGTCAAAAACGTGTGGATTTTCCCGCTGAATCGTTTCGTTCAGCTGTGTTGCTATAGAATGCATGATAGCCTCCCTCTTCATTTAGAACATCTGTATGTTTACCAATAAAGATAGCGTATCTACACGCATTTGTCATCTACCATGGGACGATTTTTCAGATTTTTGAACGGATTTCCTTTGACAGGATGGGGTGGCTTTGCTACCTTGGAAGCGACGAAGTACGATGTGCGGGAGGTTGAGGAGTATGGCAGAACACAAGATTATCCGTTTGGGAGATCCGGTTTTGCGAGAAGTCTCAAAAAAAGTCTCAACGATCACCACACATACGGAAAAGATTTTAGATGATTTGGCACACACGATTTATGCTGATAAAGGCAGGGCGGGCTTGTCAGCTATTCAGATTGGAATACCGAAACGGCTGATTGTTATGGACTGTGGCAGTGGCTTAACTGAGCTGATCAATCCCCGAATCATCGAAACAGAAGGTGAGCAGACGGGACCAGAAGCATGCCTCTCGATACCAGGTGTAGTAGGGTTCATCACCCGAGCAGCTTATGTAAAGGTCGAAACGCTAAACCGCAGAGGGGAGACTGTTACGATCGAGGCTGATAATTTATTGGCTCGCTGTATTCAACATGAACTGGATCATCTCGAGGGAATCCTATTTATTGATTACGTAGATGAACTGTATTCGGCACGATCGGGAAAAAAACTGAAGCCGCAAGACGCCCATCCCATTTTGCTTCAAAGAAGATTGATTCAGAAAAAGTGAAACAACGGGGTGGAACAAAAATGAGAAGATGGAACATTGTCATTACGGGATTTGGGTCAGTAGGCAAGCAAGTGGCTCGATTGTTAGAACACAGACACACTTCTTATAAAGAAAAATATCAGGCTGATGTCAGGCTCGTAGGCATCGCTCGCTCTGCGGGTGGCTGTCTGCAAGCTGATGGTTTGACTGCTAGGCAGTGTGAAGACTTCGGCGCACAGAGAGCTCAGACGAAAGGAACGTTTGATGGAGCTGCTTTTTTGGCTGCAAGTCATGCGGATATTCTGATTGAAGCAGGTCCCACTGACATTCAGACAGGGGGCTCAGGACTGCTTTATATAAGACAGGCTTTAGCACAAGGGATGCATGCCATCACGATCTCAAAAGGGGCACTGGTCGTTGATTATGCGGGTTTGTCGAAGCTGGCTTCGCAAAATAACGTCATGCTCAAGATCAGTGGAGCAACAGCAGCCGCTTTGCCTACGATTGATTTATTGCAGTACAACCTGGCAGGGTGTGAAGTGCGGGCTATCGAGGGAATTTTTACAGGGACGACAAATTATGTATTAACTAGCATGATGGAGAAAGGCTTGTCGCTTGAAGAGGCGATTCGGAGTGCTCAAGAGCTAGGGATCGCTGAGCCTGATCCGTCCTACGACATAGATGGCTGGGATACGGCTTGCAAGGTCACCATATTGGCAAATGCCGCTTTCGGTGCCTCCTTGCAGCTAGCAGATGTTCCAAAAATGAGTGTGCGGGACGTAACACCGGACCAAATGGCGCTTTGGAAGGAGCAAGGAAAGCTCCCTAAGCTGATAGGTAGTATTCGCAAGACAGAAAACGGACTTAGCGCAGCAGTCGTTCTACAGGCGATAAATGTGTCACATCCGTTTGCCAATGTGACGGGTACGACGAAGGCCATTCGTGTCGAAACAGATGTAATGGGTGATTTATTGGTCGTCGGAGGAAAGTCGGACCCGGTTGCTGCTGCAGCCGCCGCTTTGAAGGATCTTGAACATATTATTAGCAGGTAAAGTACTTCTCATGAAACGTTTTTCGTTTCCCATCGTTTTGTTCGGATGCCCGAGGTAGATTCGTTTATACTAAGCAGGCAACAGAGTAAAACCACTCTGAGGAGGCCTGCGGGATGAATAATCATTCTGATTTCAATGCCGAGATGCAGCAAGTATCTGCTTATCCAACCAAGCAAAAAGTTGGTCAGGAAGACGTGGCACTTCTGAATGAACAGGACAGCTGCTGTTGTTCCGGGCAGTCTAGCTGTGACACGCCAAAGAAAGTACAGGCTTCCAAGGCTGAACAAGAATAAGGATGAGCATGAAGAAAGCCGAGCTCTCTACAGAAGAGAAGCTCGGCTTTCGCTTGTTGAGTGATTATCCGATAAATTCTTGTACCCAGTAACCATTTGTATATCCAACACCAATTTTAGTGAAGGCAGGATTCATAATGTTTTGGCGGTGACCTTCACTGTTCATCCATTGAGTCATAACTTCTTCAGGACTGCGTTGACCCATGGCAATATTTTCACCTGCAGTCATAAAGGAGATGCCATACTTTTTCATCATATCAAATGGAGAACCGTATGTCGGGCTATTATGATCGAAATAGTGATTGTTGGACATGTCAGCAGCTTTCGCAAGCGCTACATCCGAGAGAGCCGAGTCCAATTGAACAGGCTTGAGACCTGCTTTTGCACGCTCTTGGTTGACCAAGTCAGCAACTTGCTTTACGAAATTGGAGGCTTGAGCCTGGTTCGTTTCGTTAGCTGGTGTAGCTACTGGTTGTGCAGGAGCTTGCTGTACAGGGGCCTGTTGCACTGGCGCTTGTGGCACTGGAGCTTGTACAGGTGCTTGCTGAGTTGGCTGAACAAAATATTGCTTCGGCGCGAATTGTTGGCAATTTAAGAAGTTGAATGGTTGATTCTGTTTAGAAACGGGCTGTGAATACGTTGGCATAGAAGCTTGATTTGATTTTTGCATTTGCTGCAGGAAAGGGGTTAATTGAGATTGAAAGTTCGATTGAACTGGGCAATTTGTAGATGCAGCAAAAGCTGAGGTGGAGAAGCCTGTTAGGGCCAAGCCCAATCCTAGAGTCATAGCGATGGTAGCTGTACCAAAGCGTTTCATATTCACATCGTCTCCTTTTTTTAGCCTACGAGGTTAGTTGTCGGATTCGGATTGAGGAAACAACCCGTCGCCAGTGGCGATTCACCCCATGCAGATTTCTCCGCAAAAAAAGTCCCCCGCACTTCCATTCGAGTGGAAGTTTCGGCTTATTGGTTTGGCATGACCCAGAATATCAGACTATCCCACCCGAAATAAAGGAGTAATATTTGGTAGTTAGCTACTCTTTCTCGTTATTCTCTTCGTTCCAGGCAGTTAGTCCGCCTAGTAGTGCCGCGGCTTGAAACCCATGCTCACGAAGTAGGGAAGCAGCCTTTTGTGCTTTGTTTCCAGTTGTACAAATCGTTACGATCTGTGCACTTTCCAATTGCTTGGCTGTGTCCTCGTCAAAAGGCTTATCCTGTTCCTTCATAATGAGGTAAGGGACGTTTTTTGTTGGTGCATTTGTACTATATAAACTGCCCATAACGAACTTGTCGTTGTCCCTCACATCTAGTAAAATAAGGTTCGAGTTATTCTCTAACATCTGTTTTAATGTTTTACTATGTATGGTGTTTGTCATGATTAAATCCCTCCTTTCATCTATTGTAGCAAATACGCAAGAGCTTGGCAGAGCTTAAGAGATATTGATTTAATTGGACAGCCATGGTAGAATGATGATGCTACTTGAAAAAATCGAGGCCCATAAATTCATCGAGGTGTATGCTCATGGATAACGTTTTTGAATCCCCGATTCACACTGGCGCGGTCATCGGAGCCGCAAGGATGGAAGAGAGGAAGGGCTTTCGTTGTTTTAGGTTTTCAAAAAGCTATACATTGCAGTTCCGTCATTACGACAATCACATATGATCGAAGTAGATATTATTCACATATCATGAAGGCATATCGCTTCAAGACAAGAGGTATTTCTTCATGATATGTGAGTTTTATTGCTTCGGTAAATATGACTAGCATATTCAAAATTGACTTTTTGGAGGTTTTTTTAAATGCAAACGAACGGAACAGTAAAATGGTTTAACGCAGAAAAAGGTTTCGGTTTCATTCAAGTAGAAGGCGGAGACGATGTATTCGTTCACTTCAGCGCGATCCAAGGCGACGGTTTCAAAACTTTGGATGAAGGTCAACGCGTTCAATTCAACATCGTTCAAGGCAACCGTGGTCCACAAGCTGAGAACGTAGTAAAACTGTAAGTCTCCTTTATTAAAAAAGCTGTCCGTTCGCGGGCCGCTTTTTTAATTTGCTAAGATATTATAAACCAACCCCCTTTGATTTGAACAAAGCGAGGTTGGTTTTTTTGTTTTGGATTAAAAGGGGTTATTGGCATAAGGACCTTTGGTTGCCATCCGGAGCAGGTTGCTCGCCATGTACTTAGGCGAATAGCTCATATCATTCTCCAACCACCAGATGACGACTCCCAAAAAGGCAGAAGCTGTGTAGCGGATGACCATTTCTTTGGGGACGGTCAATTCATTTTCTTTTGCCAGAACAGAAGACATCCCTTCCTGGATAAATCCAGCGAGAACCTCCTGCAATCGCGCGACAAAGTAAGGCATATGCTGCTTGGCGAGCATGACTCTGTAAAAGTCAGCGTGTTTGGCAATCTGTTCGAACAACCCGACAAAGGACGGCGGTGGTTTCTCAAGATCGGCAAAGGAAATCACGGGTGTACTCGTCATCTCCAGATTCGTGATTAATTCAAGAAGAATATCGTCCGTACTCGAAATGAGTAAGTCATGCTTGTCGCGATAATGGAGATAGAACGTAGCGCGGTTAATGGTAGCACGGTCTGTAATATCCTGAACCGTAATACTATCATACCCGCTTTCATCGATAAGTGAAACGAGAGCATCACGCAATAAGTGACGCGTTCGAATGATACGGGGGTCTACTTTTCTTGCTTTTGACAACAAAATGCAGCTCCTTGTTTAACTTTTGTAGGTTGATCGACAAAATCAAATCGGGTGTTGGATAAGCGTCATGACGAGACGTTCTGTTGTTTGTCGAACAAAATTGGCATTGTTATAATTATGTACGACACGGTGTCGTAAAAACAACTAGTTGTTTATTAAAAACCAATTTATTTGTGAGGCATAACTAACAGAAAGGACGGATCGAGGATGAATCGTCTAGCTGGAAAAGTAGTCATCATTACTGGAGCTGCGATGGGACAAGGAGCAGCGGAAGCAAAAATGTTTGCGCAAGAAGGCGCTAGTATTGTTGCAACAGACATGCAAGAAGCACAGCTGCAAGAAGTCGTTGGAGAAATTACGAGTGCAGGTGGCAAAGCGATCGCTGTTAAGCATGATGTTGCCTCCGATGCAGACTGGAAAAACGTAGTGGAAAAAGCGGTAGAGGCTTTTGGTAAAGTGGACGTCCTGGTCAACAATGCAGGAGTTAGCACCGATAAAAAGCTGGATCAATTCGATCTGGAGCATTGGAATAAAGTTTTGAACATTAATTTGACAGGGTGCATCATCGGAATGAAATATGTGGTACCCGAGATGAAAAAAGTCAGTGGTGGCTCCATCATTCATATTTCATCAATTGCTGGACTGGTAGCATTGAATTATACAAACGCCTACACTGCTTCCAAAGGGGCCCTGCGTGCATTGGCCAAAGCCTCGGCAGTGGAACTCGCCCCGGATAACATCCGCGTAAACTCTGTTCATCCGGGTATTATTGTTACCCCGATGATTCAGGATGCATTGGATCAGGGAGCACAACAAATGTTTGAAATGGGGACACCACTGCCACGTTTGGGCAAACCGGAAGATATTGCGTATGGCGTGCTTTTCCTCGCATCAGATGAATCAAGCTTTGTAACCGGTACTGAAATGGTGATTGATGGCGGTTGGACTGCACAGTAATAACAAATCAAGACGTCGGGAAATAAATCCTGGCGTCTTGTTTATTTACGGGAACAGTTATGCTACAATACGTATTCCAATTCATGTAAATTACCTGTACGTTCCTCTTTTACATGGCTACAGGCAGGAGGAGTTACCATGAGTGAATGGCTTGACCAACTGCAAAAAGAAATTGCAGCCCTTAGAAGCTCAACCCGCATTGAAAAGATTCTAAAAGGATTTTCTACTGATGAGAAGTACCGCGTGTATTTGTCTAATGGAGAGAACCGGTTGCTGCGTATTTTTAAGCTTGATCAATGGGAACAGAAAAAAGCCGAGTACGACATTATAAAGACCATTCAAACCCTTGGGATCAAAGCGTCATCGCCAATAGAACTCGGAATGATCCCAGCGCTGGACATAGGCTACATGGTTTTATCCTATTTGGACGGGGAGGATGCTCGTGATGTCCTGCCAAAATTGTCCATAGAAGAGCAGCAACAAATCGGTTACATAGCAGGCTGTGAATTGGCAAGTATGCATCAGCTTTCCGCTCCAACCTCCGTTTCTTCCTGGTATGAGAGGTGCATCCAAAAGCACCGAAATTATGTTCGTGCCTACCAGGAATCCTCCCTCGAAATTACGCACGCTGACAAAATCAATGCTTTCATCGAGGATCACCTTACCTTTTTGAAAAACAGGCCCAATCGTTTTTTGCATGATGATTTTCATGTTGGAAACTTAATTGTTCATGAGCGACAATATGCAGGTGTCATTGATTTTAATCGCTATGACTGGGGAGACCCCATTCACGAGTTTAGTAAGCTTGCTTTTTTCAGCAGGGAAATCAGTGTTCCATTTTGCAATGGACAAATTACGGGATATTTCCACAATGAAGAGCCGCCAGACTTGTTTTGGATTTTATATTCTGTTTACACGGCCATGACAATCTTCTCCTCTGTCGTTTGGACGGGACGTGTGGTGCCTTCGCTGCTTGATGATATGAACCAGCGAGTCAATAAAGTCATTGAGGAGCATCAAGCATTTGAACGCACCATTCCGATCTGGTTCAGCCGGACTGAAACACACACATAAAAAAGGAACTATGAAAAAATCATAGTTCCTTCTCAGGTATAGAACGGATTAGAAACAAGTATCAAGTGTTACAGTTTGGAATTGGCTGTCGAGTACAGTAAGACCGTTCACGATACCTCCGCCAACAGATGTCCGGCCATAAGTGGTGAGAAGAACATTTTCTTCAGAACTTCGATTGCCGTTATTGTTGTTGTTGTTATTATTGTTGCAGCCGACAGTAAGGCGTACTTCATAGTGAAAGGAAGCAGGTACTGCTGCATTAAACGCAATGCGAGTATTACCAGCAAGCGTTTGAGTAACATCGAGCAGCGTGCTGACAGGATTAGTTTGCACTACAGCGTTACCCCAGTTTAATACCTGTACGCGAACCTCTACTTCATCGTTGTTCAAGTTAACCAGGTCAAGATGTGCTGTTAGTACGACGGCGAGGTTATTTTGCAAAATTCCTGTCGTTCTTACTTCTTGTCTTCTGTTTTTTCTTCCTCCATCTGACATTCACGTTCACTCCATTCATGATGTTTTAATTAGTGGGACATAATACTTTATTTCATCTTGTACCTTTTTGTAACGGCGAACGCATGGGGACGAGTAACCATTTCGATTAGGAAGGCGTGGAAATCGTTGATATATGCTAATTTGTTCAAGCAATCAGAATATAGCGCAAGGTTTGAATGGGGATATGAAGGGGTTGAACAGCTTGGACTAGGATCATCAATCATAGTCATCATCGATGTGCTCTCGTTTTCTACATGCGTCGACGTTGTAATTGGCAGAGGGGGCAGTGTATTTCCCTATCGCTTTAAAGATGAGACAGCTCGTCTCTACGCCGAGAAAAAAGGGGCGTTGCTCGCTGGGAGAAGAGGCGAACGCATTTCTTTATCTCCCGCTGCCCTGCAATCGATACCCGTAAATAGCAGGATTGTTCTGCCATCGCCAAATGGCTCCACATGCACGGTGCTGGCAAAAGAAAGCAAAGCAGCGGTTATCGCAGCGTGTTTACGCAATGCTTCAGCCGTAGCCAATTACATACGTGAGCGCAAAGAAACGGTAACGATCATTGCCTGTGGAGAAAGATGGCCAAACGGTGCCCTGCGGCCAGCCATCGAGGATATCATCGCTGCGGGAGCCATCCTGTATGAATTAAACGAACACACACTTTCCCCGGAAGCGCAAATGGCTGTCGCTACGTATACCACTGCAAAAAGAGAGCTCGCATGGTTCTTGGAACAATCAGGATCAGGGCAAGAGCTGATTCGCAGTGGGTATCTTGAGGATGTACAAGTGGCGGGGCAATTAAATAGTAGTCAGCATGTTCCTGTTTTAAATGATGCAGGCGCATATGAGGCATTAAAGCTGGTATAATTCCCAAATATTTGTAACAACAATCTCTGTCCGAACGTCTTACATAGATAACAAGAAAGAATGTGAGGAACAGGCGAATGAGGAAGAAAAATCGTGCCTCCTTTATCATGCTGTCATCTTTAACGATCGGGATTGCCATAGCGAGTTGTTCGCAAGAGAGCCAACCAACTAAAGTCAGTCAAGCACCAGAGAAGCCAGCTGAAACAGTATCGAATGCATCTGAGAATCAGCAAATTCCTTCGCAGATAGAGCTAGCTGCTTGCAGCCCCGAAAGTATGCAGCAGACGACTTCAGTAGATCCAACCGTAAAAAAATGGCGCCAGCTTGGAAATGGACGACCACTCAGTGGCATCGCTTCGATCAGTGTCGATCCTATTTTTGATGGGGCTGGATACGGTTGGAAGCCAGGAACGTCATATGCGATAACAAAAGACGGGGCGGTGTGGAAGTGGGGATATGATGATCGACCAATGGATTTTCCTGTTCAAGTAAAAGGGATAAAGGGTGTCAAGCAAATCACTGCGTCGTTTGCGCTGACGAATGACGGCCAGGTATGGAGGCTTGATCAGGAGGGGACCGCTGAGAAAATAAAGGAGCTTAAAAACGTCGAATCGATTCAGCTTGGCGAGATGTTTGATGTTCTATATGTACTGGGGAAGGATGGGACTCTTTGGAAGCTAGAAAATGATTCTGACAAGCCTGAGCAGCTGACTGGAATCGCAAACATGCAAAAGCTGTATGCCTCTGCTTACTCGTTATATCTCATTGATCAGACTGGAAGGCTCCATTATTTGAGTGGACGCGAGGGACCATTCAAAAGCGAGAACAAGCAAGTGATCCCGCTTCCTGGAAAAGTGAAGCAATTCGCGGTGAGCTATCAGGATCATGCCCTTATTCAAGTCGAATCAGGGGAGGTGTACGCTTTTTTAACCAAAGAGCAGCAGCCAAAGAGAATGCCGTTAGCAGATGGAGCAAAAAGACTGGCAGTAAATGGCGATGGCATGTACCTTATGGTCAAGGCAGATGGATCAGTCTGGGGGTGGGGGGCAAATACGAACTACATGCTTGGAGAAAGTCAGCCAAAGACCGTTGAAAAGCCGGTACCGATCCAAACACTCACCGACATCATCGATGTTCAGGCAGGGACAGATCATGCATTGGCACTGGATAAAAACGGGCAAGTTTATTCATGGGGGAGCAATATGACCGGCCAGCTAGGCAGATTACCTCTATTTTTTGCGAAGTGGACTGAGCTGGGACAATTATCCGACATTCAACAAGCTGTAACTAAAATGGAAAAGCCATATTTCCTGCGTAAAGACGGTACCATCTGGAGCATGCATGAAAACCGTACGATTTTTAAAATAAAGGGTCCCGCACACATACAAAAGCTGGACAGCATGTTTGGTTTTCCGGTAACAATCAATCAAGCTGGCAAAGTACAATTGTGGCAGAAGGATTTCTTATCCTGCCAAACACTTACGCTTCCTTTTTCAGTCAAAGACATGGTTGCAGGTGACGACCATTTGCTGGTACGTACACTTGACGATCGGTACATGGCAATCGCATTCGATCATGAATCTACAGAGCCAGACTCGGTTCAGATTGTTCCTGGCAAGGTGGAAATGGTTCAGATCGACTCTTCCCTCGCCCCTCAAATAATGAATTTGTATGCGAATCTTTATACATTTTTGGCTCTAACCAAAGAGGGCGAAGTGTTATATGCAGATCGCACCAAAGACGTTCCCTACCAATTCAAAAGGGTCCAGGGCATACACAACATTATTGCGTTAGCTCCAGAATTTTTTGTTCGTGCAACTCATGATCCAGCATCGGTATGGGCTCTGGATGATAGGGGGCGTGTCCAAGAGCTGCTGCTTCAACCAGAGTTTGAACAATTAAGAATCACTTCGATTCAAGCTGAGATAGGTACTAGCGTAGAAGAGGGAATTGACAAAATAAGTGGCAGACTTCGATTGACTAAAGACGGTCAAATTTTTGAGCATGACTGGAGTCCGTCAATCAAAGAACGGATATCGGAGCCAGTTCGCTTGGTTTCTTCAACGTATCGATATTGGATCGAGGGACCTGGCTCTCATTATCATTTATTAGTTACCGAGAACGATAAGATCATTGTCATCGGTTATAATCCATTTGGTCAAAGCGAATCGTTTCCTGAAAAAGTGATTACACCATAATGGAAGCGGTGGAAAATCATATTACACCTTCCATATTTCTCTGATGGAATGGAATCATTTGTGAATTCCTGATAAAATGATTGGAAAGCCCTTTCGGGGGCTATTTTTTTAAGGAGGGCTTTTGCATGAAAGACTATACTCTCGTCAAACTTGTTTATGAAAAACAACTGGGAGGTGACATCTACTATGAACCATAGTATTATGAGCGGCACGCGCAAACATTTGATTAGTCAACTTGTTTTCTTTGATGAGCAGTATTCGATCTTTTACGATCAATACGTTCGTGATTACGGTAAGGATAAACAGATTGTAGATAGCTTGGTAAAACGTTACAAGGAGACACTGGAAAAATTACTTTCTGGTGACGACGAAGCTTTATCAAAGTCATTACATGGAATTACGCTCCTGGGTAGCAGTGTAAAGGTTCTATTTGAAGAGGATGGATATGAGGAATCATTTACTGTGGTTTATCCAACAGATATTGATCCTGACAATAATCGAATTTCGTTCTTATCCCCTATTGGTAGACAATTACTGTTGGCTGGGCCTGAAGATTCAATCGTTTTAGAAAGTCCTGTCGGTTCCAGCCATGTACAGATCAGGGAGATAAGGTTTACATATATGGGCGGATTTTCGTAATAACAAAATCGAACAACGTATTTCGGCAAAAGACACTACGAGCTAGTGTCTTTTTTTCAGAACGGACAAAAAAGGATATTAGCTTGAAGGAAAATAATCTCTCAGATCTGGGAATATCCGGTATAATTCAGAGGGACAAACAGTTTTCAATTTTTCCCTTTTGATGAGGAGTGACTACCTACAGATGGCGATCGAACAAGTACAAACATTTCATAGAAAAGAAACGAAGCAAGAGGTTTCAGGCAAATGAAAACAAAAAGAACAGCGCGAATTTCCCTAGTGGTCGTCATGTTGATTTTTTTCAGTGTGTGGCAAACTGGCTTTCTCGCTTTATGGACAGAAGGAATGGCATCTATCGTGAATAACACCCGGGATTATACAGATGCAACAGGTCATACCGTAGATGGACAATACACCATTTCCATCGACCTGGCTAATTTGGAAAGCAATATTGGTAAAGTGCTCTATCAGGATGGTATTCACAACATTTATGTAGCCTGGGTAGATAATACAGGCCAAATGGATTCGGGTGGATATCGTATTGGGTTTCGTTCCACTGGTCCGTATTCTTTAGATGGAGCTTCTCTGCTTTCAGGCGTTCATCACGAGACCGTAAATGAAAATTCTTTTAAAATGAACATGTCTGCAAAGATGACCGCAAAATATCGAGGGAACACCTATATTAGCTCACGATTTGGTATGAGCGGACTCAATTACAAAGACGGAGATGATTTTTCCTTTTATGTGTTTCCGTCAGAAGCTTATGAAAAGGGAGATGTCACCTTGGAGGAAGCAGGGGTTGTCGAGCTGACGGTCACAGACCTGTATCAAAATATTTGGAGTAAAAGGCAATGAAATAAGAAAAATATGGAAGATGCCCGTATGCACAGGTTTGTGTGATACGGGTTTTTCCTTTTTCAACCACTGCAAACTACAAAGCCTTCCTCACGATTTTTGGATAAACTAACAACGACAAATGATCTCATGAAAGGAAAATAAGGCTTTGAGGAAATGGAGCTACGTTCTTCCCGTACTTATGATTCTTCTTCTCAGTTCAAGCCAAACATTCAAACCAACGCAGCCTGAGCCAAAATCTTTTAAGCTTGACCAAGCACAGGGAAATAGAGGTATACCCGAGCGAATTGTTATGGGCTGGAATGCTTTTGGAACGACGGAAACCTATATTGAACAAAATCGTGTGTCACCAAATTTGAATGTAGTATCTCCCCGGTGGTTATCGCTGAATTCAGAGCATCTCGTCACAGGGGAAGTAGATCCAGCCTACGTAGCATGGGCCCATCAGTCGGGCAAACAGGTTTGGGCTTTTTTTGGAAATAAATTTGATGTTGAGCTGACCGATAAGGTACTAAGCCAGCGGAGTAATCATGTGAAAATAGCTGAGAAGCTGGAAAAAATACTCACAGAAAATAAAATAGACGGGATAAACGTCGACTTCGAAAATATCAATATGAAGAATAAAAATGACTTCGTGGCGTTTGTTCGGCAACTAAAACAGTCACTTTCCCCACACGGAATTGTCGTTTCCATCGATATCACGCGAGAAAATCCAGATCCATTCTGGTCAGGTAGCTATGATCGTGCACAGCTTGGCAAGATTGCGGATTATATCATCATGATGGGGTACGATGAGGATTTAGGTGGTGGAGAAAAAATAGGTTCTGTTGCGTCATTGCCATGGGTAGAGGAAGGAATCCAGCTCTTGATCAAAGAGGTGCCACCCTCAAAGGTCATCTTGGCTGTTCCCTTTTATACGAGAGAATGGGTTACGAATTTGAAAACCAAAAAGGAAACGCGGTACGACCGGACCATGATTGAGGTCGATGAAATCATGCAAGACAAACAGTTGCAAAAGAAGTGGGACAAAAACGTCAAACAAAATTACGTTGAGTTCGTCGAAAACGATGAAAAGCATCAAATTTGGCTGGAAGACAAAGATTCCTTGCAGCAAAGAGTAGATCTAGTGAATAAATATGACTTAAAAGGGACAGCAGCCTGGTTCATCGGGCAAGAAACTCCGGAAATATGGCCGATTTTCCATACCAGTCCATAAATCATGATAATGAAAAGAACCGCCCTTTTTGACGAAGATCAGGGGCGGTTTCTTTATAAGGAAAACTATTTTGCGTCGCGTTTTTTGCGCACAAGCGTAGAGATGTTTACTTTCAGCAGGTCAGCGCATTCCTGCATCGTTTTGGTCTGGGCAAGCATACGATGAATGTACTCCTTTTCAAAGCGCTGTACAGCCTCTTTTAGCGGCAATGGGGCATCAAATTGCTCGATGTTTACTGGAAGCGAGGCTTTATTGGAACTTTGGATGGAAGCAGGCAGCTGATCCACCTTTATTTTTCCGTTTTCACACATATGGTAGGTGCGTTCTATCACGTTTTTCAATTCTCGTATGTTTCCCGGCCAATCATAGTGGGTCAATGTTTCCAATGCTTCGGGATCAATCCGTTTTTCCTGTTCGTATTTTTGCTCCATTTTTTTCAGATAGTAGAAGACCAGAGCAGGTATGTCCTCACGCCTCTCTCGCAGTGGCGGAATCGTGATTGACAGAACGTTTAACCGATAATACAAATCCTGGCGGAATCGCTTTTGCTCCACCATCGCTTCGAGATCACTGTTGGTCGCAGCAATAATTCGCATTTGCACACGACGGACATTTTTGCCACCAAGTCTGCGGATTTTTCCATCCTGTAGCACATTCAATAGCTTGACTTGAAGTGGGTAAGGCAGGTCACCGATTTCATCGAGGAAAATCGTCCCTCCGTCAGCGAGCTCAAATAAACCCTCCTTGGCATGGTTTGCCCCTGTAAACGCTCCTTTTTCATACCCGAACAATTCGGATTCAAGCAAATGATCGGGGATTGCCCCACAGTTTATTTTAATAAGCTCACCGCTTAGCCCACTCTGGGTATGGATGTAATTGGCGAGGACATCCTTTCCGACACCCGACTCGCCCAAAAGCAGCAAGGGGGAGTCGTTCTTGGCAAAGCGTTGGGCCAAAGAAACAATCCGGTGCATGATCCCACTACGATAGACGAGCTGTTCATTTGAATCGCTGCCGTTTTGAATTTGTTCTAACGCCTTCTGAAACTCCACGTTAATCTGGCGCGTTTCTTCGAGTTCTCGCTGTAGCTGATTTAATTCCGTAATATCCCTGACATTGCCCACGACATACAGCAGCTCCCGGTTTTCATCCAGTACGGGTGTAGCGGTATTGATCGTTTTGCGTCCATTTCCGTAATCAATCGCGGTGCTGTAAATCTTTTTTGTTTGGATCGCTTTGACTGCAGAGGAATCAGAGACGATTTCCATATCCAGCTGTTGAATGAAGCTGTAATGATCCAAGATATCAGCCGAAACACCGGTCAGCTGCAAATAGGCTTGATTATAAAGAAGTACATATCCGTTTCGGTCACATATGGCTAAACCGTCGTGGGACGTATTGAAGATGGTGGAAATGAGACCGAGTAGTTCGTTCTTATCATTGGTTTGGAAGTACTGGGTTTTATGCAAGCAGGTCCCCTCCTATTTACCCGAAAAAATGCAGTTCACACATATTGGAAAGAAAGCGCGTACATATGAAATGGTCAAAAATAATCATCCATGTGCATATTTGCATATGCAAATATGATAGTTCCTATCTCGGATCCTTTTACATCACTCAGCATTTGGCAAAAAATGAATTGGCATACTTTTTGCTCTATTCATTTTATATGATAACGGCCAAATATCATATGGTTTTCATTCCGTTGAAAGCGAGGGATTGTAATGAGTGATCTGACAAATCTGTATCAAGTGCTGACTCCAGATGGAGAGCTTCTTGAAAATATAGGTGATAAGCTAGACGATGCGATGATTGTAAAAATGTACGAGAGTATGGTGCTGGTGCGTGCATTTGACCGCAAATCCGTACATCTGCAGCGTCAAGGGCGGATGGGGACATATGCTCCCTTTGAAGGACAGGAAGCGGCTCAAATTGGAAGCGCTTTAGCATTGTCCCCTGGAGACTGGATGTTTCCAACCTATCGGGACCACGCGGCGGCGATTGTTCACGGTCAGTCTCTGTCTCGCGTCTTTTTATACTGGATGGGGCATATGGAAGGCAGCATTAGTCCTGAGGGGAAAAACATCATGCCGCCGTGTGTGCCGATTGCTACACAGATGGTTCATGCTGTTGGAACGGCATGGGCAAGCAAGCTGAAGCAGGAGAAGCATGTCAGTCTCGCATTTTTCGGTGACGGAGCCAGCTCCGAGGGTGATTTCCATGAGGCGCTGAATTTCGCGGGTGTGTTTAAAACGCCTACGATCTTTTTGTGCCAAAACAACGGGTTTGCGATCAGCGTACCATTATCACAGCAGTCTGCATCCAAAACGATTGCGCAGCGTGGAGCTGCCTATGACATTCCGGGAATTCGCGTAGACGGCAACGATGTTTTTGCGGTCTGGTTGACGATGAGAGCTGCCATCGAGCGAGGACTTACGGGGCTTGGGCCTACGCTGATTGAAGCGGTCACCCATCGCTATGGAGCACACACGACAGCAGATGATCCAACCAAATACCGTGACCAGCACAACCTGGCTGAAGAGTGGAGAAGCAAGCGCGATCCGATCGATCGACTGCGCAACTATATGGATAAACACGGACTTTGGAATGAAATGAGGGAAGCAGCTTTGAACAAGCAGGTGGCTGAGCAAATCGATAAGGCACTGTTTGAAGCGGAAAGCTATCCAAAATCCAAACCGTCTGATATGTTCCAGCACGTCTACGCTGAACCGACATGGATGATCAAAGAACAGGAGAAAGAGCTTCCGATTTCAAAAGGCGAGAGAGGGGTAACAGCATGAGCAGAAAACTCACGATCATTCAAGCAATAACGGAAGCAATGGATCAAAAGCTGGCAGACGATCAGCGAGTCATGCTGCTTGGTGAGGATATCGGCGTCAATGGTGGCGTATTTCGTGCAACAGAAGGCTTGCTCGAAAAATATGGTCCTGACCGGGTAGTCGATACCCCACTTGCTGAAGCAGGCATCATCGGTTCAGCTATCGGCCTGGGAATGAACGGAATGATTCCCATTGTAGAAATCCAGTTTCTCGCTTTTATTTACCCAGGATTTGAACAAATTGTCTCCCATGCAGCACGGATGAGATATCGTACACGTGGACAATACCATGTTCCGATGGTGATTCGCACGCCCTACGGTGCTGGTATCCGTGGTCCGGAGCTGCACTCAGAGAGTGTAGAAACCTTCTTTGCTCACGTTCCAGGGCTGAAGGTAGTGGCTCCTAGTTCACCTTATGACGCCAAAGGCTTGCTCATTTCTGCTATTGAAGACCCTGACCCCGTCATCTTTTTAGAGCCAACGAAAATTTACCGTGCTTTTAAAGAAGAGGTGCCAGAGGAAATGTACCGTGTACCAATCGGAAAAGCAAAGGTCGCCCGTGAAGGCAGTGATTTATCTATCTTTGCTTGGGGCGCCATGGTTCGGGTTGCGGAGGATGCCGCGAAGCAGATCGAACGCGAGCGCGGCTGGTCATGTGAGGTCGTCGATCTGCGCACGATTTATCCTCTGGATCGCGAGGCGATTGTGAAATCTGTGAAAAAGACAGGTCGTGCGCTCGTTGTTCATGAAGCGCACAAGACAGCAGGCATGGGTTCCGAAATTATCTCGATTATTAACGATGAAGCATTGATCTACATGAAAGCTCCCGTAAAACGGATCGCTGGTTTTGATGTACCCGTACCGCAATTTTCTATCGAGGACGATTATTTGCCGACGAGTGAACGGGTCAAACAAGGGATCGAACAAACCATTCAATTCTAGCAAAAGGAGGAGCTTGTTCTATGGTGGAGTTTAAACTGCCGGATGTCGGAGAAGGCATGCATGAAGGTGAAATATTGCGCGTGCTCGTCAAAACAGGCGAGTTTGTTCAAATGGATCAACCGATTTTAGAAGTTCAGACAGACAAGGTCAATGCGGAGTTGTCTGCGCCTGCATCAGGTGTCGTCACTGAGATTTTCTTTGCCGAAGGAGATACCGTTCATGTAGGAACGACACTTTTGACGATAGATAATGGGACAAAAACAGAGGAAGCTCCACTTCCTAAAACCGAAGAGACAAGAGCAGTTGAAGCAAAAGAGGTGAAAGAGCCCGTTTCTGCCAAATCCGCCGGCCAGGGAGTCAAGCGTGTCCTGGCAACGCCGTTTGTACGGCAAATGGCGCGTGAGATGAAAATCGATATCGAGCAGGTTCAGGGAACAGGTCCGATTGGACGAGTGACAGAAGAAGATTTGCGCCGTTTTGCCCAAGGAACTCATGCGAAACCGACCAAGGAGAAAACCCTGGAACCGGCATTGCAGACTGTATCTTCGCCAGCGAAAGGTTCTTCAGCTTCCAGAGAGAAAATAGAAGAGCGAATTTTGCTCAAAGGCATCCGCAAAAAAATCGCTGAACAAATGGCGAAGTCTGTCTCTACGATTCCACATGTTACGTCCGTTGACGAGTTTGAGATGGATGAGCTGAAAGCGGTTCGGGAGCGATTGAAGCCATTCGCTGAGAAAAAAGGCGTCAAGCTGACGTTCCTGCCCTTTTTCATCAAGGCACTGGTGCTGGCGCTAAAAGAATTCCCAATGCTCAATTCTTCTCTTGATGAAGAGACAAATGAAATTGTACTCAAGCATTATTATCACATCGGTATTGCCACAGATACGCCACAAGGCCTGATCGTGCCTGTTATCAAGGATGTCGACCAAAAATCGATTTTCGAGCTTGCTGCTGAGATCAGCAGCTTGGCACAGCTGGCCCGAGATGGAAAGCTGAAGTTGGAACAAATATCAGGCGGGACCTTTACAATCAGTAACGTGGGTGCGATCGGCGGATTACAGGCGACCCCGATTATTAATCATCCGGAGGCGGCGATTTTGAGCCTTCATAAAATGGAGAAGCGTTGGGTGGTCCGAGAAGATGAAGGGGTAATTCGCTGGATGATGAATACGTCCTTATCCTTTGACCATCGTTTGATCGACGGTGTAACGGCTGTGAAATTTACCAACAGGATCAAGGAACTGATCGAGGAACCGAATCTGTTGTTCGCGGAGATGATATAGATGGTAGTCGGTGAAGTAGCAGTAGAAACAGACGTCGTCGTGATTGGCGGAGGGCCTGGGGGCTATGCGGCAGCGATTCGACTCGGGCAGCTCGGTAAATCGGTCGTTCTGATCGAAAAAGATGAGCTCGGCGGAGTCTGTCTGAATAAAGGCTGCATTCCCTCCAAAGCATTGATCCATGCTGCTGGTGAGTTTCACAAGCTATCGAGTATGGGCAAAATGGGGATTCGCTTGCCACAGGGTGAGTCCTCGTTTCACATGCCCGAGTGGCAACAGTGGAAATCGTCGACCATCTCCCAGCTTCACAAAGGTGTCAGCCATCTTTGTGAGGCAAATGGCGTAACCGTCGTGAAAGGAGCAGCTACCTTCTTATCCGACGATCGGATCGGAGTCGAGACTGGGCACGATTTTGAGACCTTTAAATTTGAAAATGCGATCATAGCCACTGGTTCACGGCCATTTCTCCCTGGTTTTCTTGAAAGGGACGGAACACATATTCTTGACTCTACCGATTTATTGCAGCTCACAAACGTTCCTGAGAAGCTAGCGATCATTGGCGGGGGCTACATCGGTATGGAAATGGGTATGGCATTTTCCAAGCTTGGAGCAAAGGTAACTGTTATTGAAGCTGCTGAGCGGATTCTGCCTCAAATTGGTGCAGCTTTCTCGCAAGAAATTCAAAAACAGGCAAAAAAGGTCGGAATGACGATTAAAACCTCTACGAGAGTGGAATCAGCTACTGTCGTCGATGGACGTGTGGAGCTGCGACTATATTCGGAAAAAGACGGAGAAGAGCTGCTCGTTCAAGACAAGGTCCTCGTCACAATTGGACGCATGCCAAACACAGAGAAGATCGGACTATCCCAAGCAGACGTTCATGTAGATGAGCGAGGCTACATCCCTGTTGATCAGTCATGCCGTACCAATCGCCCTCATATATACGCAATTGGTGACGTGACTCCAGGAATGGCGCTTGCACATCGCGCTGCAAAGCAAGGTGTAGTGGCAGCAGAAGTGATTTCAGGTTTGCCAAGTGCGAACGATTCCGATCTGGTACCATATGTCATTTTTACCGAACCGCAAATAGCAGGAGTCGGGTTGACAAAAGAAGAGGCCGAGCAGCTTGGATATCACGTCAAGTCTGCAGCTTTTCCATATGGAGCAAATGGCAGGGCACTCGCAACCGATCAAGGTGGCGGCTTCGCTGAGGTAGTCGTAGACGCAGAGAGCCATCTCCTATTGGGAATGCACATCGTTGGAGCGGAAGCATCGAATTTGATCGGAGAAGGGGTACTCGCGCTGGAAATGTCCGCTCGGGCGGAGGATTTATCGATGACGATCCACGCTCATCCTACATTGAGTGAAGTGTGGATGGAGGCTGCAGCAAGTGTACTCGGACATGCAATTCATGTGGTTAACAAGAAGTAATTAACAGAAAGCCTAGAGGCAAGACCTCAGTGAATCGGCTCGACTTTGAAAAAAGTGAGCTGAAGGAGCTGGGGTTTTTTATGATGATCCATGAGACTTTTCAAGTGCTTTAGCAAAGCACAGAATAAATGAATAAAAGGACAACCGAATCAAAGGATAAACGCGTCACCGTGTGCATTTGCGCAGATTGTATGAGGATAGTACTATCAGATTATTCCAATAAAGAGAACGCTTTCAGGAGTGAACAAAACATGGGGAACAAGGTTCGTTTTTGTCCTTGCAATCAGCTTACGAGCGCCTCAGAGCTAAAGGTAAAATTGAGAGAAATGCCAGATACCGTAGTAGAAGATCATAAATGCTTGAACTATTGTGGGCAATGCTTGGTGGAGGCCTTTGCAGTGGTAAATGGGAAAAATATCAGGGGATGTTCGGACCATGACCTGATGAAAAACATTTTTCACTATCTGGGAGAGTAGGTCACGCACAGGGATTGTTGCCTGCATGACGAATTGGATTGGAGAGGAGAACTGTCCCCGCAATGAATTATCTCAGCTCCCGATTTTTATGAGTTCTTTTGACGACTAGTCAGCTATTCTGATTCAAGATGTGCATCCGAGGAGGAGTAATCGTGATCCGTTCCTTTATAGAGGTTAGCCCAGATTCCAATTTTCCTATTCAGAACCTTCCGTACGGTGTCTTTCGTCCCAAAAAAGGCGGCGGGAGCAGAGTCGGTGTTGCCATTGGTGATTATATCCTTGATTTATCTGTGATCGATGATGCTGGTCTGTTTGTCGGGACGACTGTAAGCGGCAAAGAGATTTTCAACCAGCCTTCTTTAAATGCGTTTATGGCGCTTGGAAAAGAGTCGTGGGCAGAGGTTCGCACAAGCATCCAGCGATTGCTCAGTGCTGAAGTGCCCTCTCTGCGGGATCGTCCTGTGCTTCGAGAAGCGGCGCTGCTGCGACAAGCGGATGTCCAGATGCAGCTGCCCGCACAAATTGGTGACTACACGGATTTTTATGCGTCCAAAGAACACGCAACGAACGTCGGAATCATGTTTCGAGGTAAGGAAAATGCCTTGATGCCAAACTGGCTGCACTTGCCTGTTGGCTATCACGGAAGGGCAAGCTCTATCGTGGTAAGCGGAACGGATGTGCATCGGCCAAGAGGACAAATGAAAGCACCAGATGAGGCCACTCCTCATTTCGGACCCAGCCGTCAGCTTGATTTTGAATTAGAGATGGGTTGGTTTATTGGACCTGGCAATCAGATAGGTGAAGCTGTCACAGTTGAACAGGCAGAGGATCATATTTTTGGCCTTGTTCTCGTAAATGACTGGAGCGCGCGAGATATTCAGTCATGGGAGTATCAACCGCTCGGGCCGTTTTTGGCGAAAAACTTCGCTACCTCCGTCTCGCCTTGGGTCGTTCCTTTGGCAGCATTGGAGCCGTTTCGTGTGGCAGGTCCAAAACAACAGCCGGAGCCGCTTCCTTATTTGCGAGCACAAGACAAAGCCTCCTTTGATATTCAGTTAGAGGTGTATTTGCGAGGGGCGGGTATGGCAGAGCCACAGCGCATTGCGACGAGTAATTTCCGACATCTGTATTGGAGCATGGCACAGCAGATTGCACATCATACCGTGACCGGATGCAATTTGCGGCCGGGAGACTTATTGGCGTCGGGAACAATCAGTGGTCCGGAAAAAGACAATCGTGGTTGTCTGCTGGAACTCGCCTGGCGAGGAACAGAGCCGATTGAGCTTGGAAATGGCGAGAGGCGAGTATGGCTAGAGGATGGTGACCAGCTTACTCTGACAGGGTGGTGTCAGGGAGATGGCTATCGGATCGGTTTTGGAGAGGTATCTGGCTGTATTTTACCTGCCTTGACTAAATGACAGTACGAAAGCCGTACAAAAGAGGGCATCCGCGCTGGTTGCCCTCTTTTGCCTGTTACATCTGATCGCCGCACTCGCCAGGCTCGTAGTTGAACTGCCATTCGATGCCGAATTTATCGATTAAACTGCCGTAGCATTTGCTCCAGAAGGTTTCCTGCAGCTCCAACCGCACTTGAGCACCTTCTTTTAACTTATGGAAATAGGACTCGATTTCTTCACGATTCGCACTGACCATCGCGAGACTGAAATTGTTTCCTGCTTGATAGGGCAGGCCTGGAAACGCGTCGGAAAACATGACAGGACTTCCATTGATCATCAGACGTGTGTGCATGACGAGGTTCTTCGCTTCCTCGGGAAGTGCAAAATTCGGATCGGGTGGTGTATCCCCGAACGTCATCATTTGGGGGATATCTTGACCAAACACATTGGCATAATACTCTACCGCTTCCCGACAATTTCCATTAAAGCTCAGATATACATTTATTGCCATTCATTTCATTCCTTTGTTTTTCGAATTTGTTGAAAGTCGCCTCGATTACGTCTCTAGCTTGTAGCGAATTTCTGGTAAATATACCTAAGAATGCGAAATAGGGAGAAGGGATTGGGCGATGGATGTGGAAAAGTATTGGCTGGACTTTTCAAGATCGGAGGAATCATAATGACCGCACAAAAGCCCGTTGGATTAACTGCAAGCGTAAGGTACCAGATTGGCGTGAGAAGAACCATTCCAGCCGAGACGAAGCATGTATGGGACTTCTTTTTTTCACCAGAAGGCTTGTCCATCTGGCTCGGAGACATTCAGCATATCCCATTGCAAAAAGGTCAGTCCTTTCAGACAAAAGATGGCTGTTCGGGTGAGCTTCGCGTGGTAAAGCCGGGTGGGCACGTGAGAATGACCTGGAAAAAGGCTGAATGGAAAGATCCCTCCACGCTCCAGGTTCGTTTTTTGACACCGAGCGCTGAAAAAACGACGATCAGTTTTCATCAGGAGAAGCTTGCGGATGCGAATACAAGAGAAGAAATGAAGGAGCATTGGGAGCAGGCTTTGGCGAAGATCGAGGCGGCTCTACGCTGAGATAAGTTAAGACGCAGAGCAGTTGTGAAAGCGTGCAAATTACACTCCTTACCGGGCCTGACTGAATGGTTAGGTCCTTTTTTATGTCAATGTAGCGCTCATTTTGCCGTTGACTTTACCCTTAGGGGAAGGCACATAGTTGAAAGGAGCAAAGCGGCATGCAATATGCTACAAAATCGAATAAAAAGTGAAGAATGGAGGGGAAGCGTTGCTCTCAATTGGCGAGTTCTCGAAGATATGCGAGGTATCTACCAAAACGCTTCGCTATTATGAGGAAATTGGATTATTGAATCCTGTGGAGATTAATCCTGAAAGTGGTTATCGGTATTATTCCATCGAGCAGTTAAAAAAGATGCTCTTTATTAACCGGTTGAAATCGTATCATTTTTCGCTGGAAGAGATCAAAGCAATTCTGGATGCGGAGGAGGATCAAGCAGAAGAAAAGCTATATTCTGCCCTCACTCGCAAACGAAACGAAATACAGGAGAACCTGCAAGCTCTGGAATATACCCTCAAGCAAATGAATAGTGATCTTCTCCAATTAGGAAAGGGCATTCCAGTTATGACCTACCTCAACGATATAGAAGTACAGCTTGTGGAAACAAAGCCCATGACGCTCCTTTATACGAGGAAGCTAATGAATAGGAATGACTACGAGGAAGGCTATGGAGCGTATTTTAGCAGGCTATATAAAAAGGTAGCGAAGGAAAAACTCACGCTGCTAGGAACACCCATGACGATTTATCACAGCGCTGAATACAATCCTGACGGGAATGATACAGAGTTTGCCATCCCCATTCAGGAAGCAGTTAAGGGAACAAGAGATATGCCTGGTGGTCTTTGTGCGAGGTCTGTTTGGAAGGGGCCCTATTCTGATTTGACATCGATTTACGCCAGACTGAGGGAGTGGATCGAAAAGGAAGGATATGAAATGGTGAAGTCGCCATATGAAGTGTATGTAACCGACCCTAACCAAACGAGTGGTGCATTTGAGGATATGGTTACAAAGGTCTTCTTTCCTATCAGGAAAAAGTAGAGACCATGCTTGCAAAATACCTTAAAAGCACATGATTCAAAACAAAATAACGCTTATTGGGGAGGAGCCCAATCAATGAAAAGTAGCTACTTGCCCACTTCTGAATGGCAAGCCGTAAACCCTGCGACCGTGAGAATGGACGCGAAAAAGCTTGCAGAGCTAGAACCTCTAATAATATCTGACTATGGTAACATCAACGGCATCGTTGTTGTACGGCATGGTTATCTGGCTTATGAAAATTATTTTAACGGATATGGACCGGATGATACTCATCATGTGGCATCGGTTACAAAAAGCGTCCTGTCTTCTCTCGTAGGCATTGCAATAGAAGCAGGATATATAAATGATGTCGATCAGAAGGTGTTGGACTTTTTCCCCGAGTTTGTTCCCGGAGCTGATGACTCACAAAAACGGGAAATCACGATACGCCATCTTCTCACGATGACAGCTCCTTATCCATTTGAAGACTGGCAAGAGCCGCTGAACCAGCTGTGTATGCAGCCAGATTGGGTCAAGTATACGCTGGATATGATGGGCAAAAAGGGGAGAATTGGAGCTTTTAAGTACTCCACTGCAGGAGCACACCTGCTTTCAGCCATCATCACCCGAAGCACAGGAAAAAGTGCTCGCGAGTTTGCCAACGAACGCTTATTCACACCGATCGGCATGCAAGAAATTCCGGATCATGAGATGCAAGCCTTTGCATTTGATGATTTATTCGGGAACAAGGTGAGAGGGTGGGTGAAAGATCCAAACGGAAACTCCACAGGTGGCTGGGGCCTTACGCTGCATCCGCGTGATATGGCACGCTTTGGCTTGCTCTATCTCAATTATGGCATGTGGGGGACTGAATCGATTATTTCGAAAGCGTGGATTGAAGAATCGACAGAGATGAATCCTTATCAATATGGCTATCTCTGGTGGCTGCGTGAAGAGGACGGCATTTTAGCTTATTCAGCAATAGGGGATGGAGGCAATGTGATTTGCTGCATCCCAGAAAAAGACCTCGTGGTCACGATTGCCTCACAATTCATGATGAATCCTCGTGACAGGTGGGCATTAATTAAGGAACAAATTATATCTGCAGTGGAAGGGTAGTAAAAACTGGCTTTTCATTTCGTTTTATTAATAAGCCCAATATACTGAGAATTTCCATATCCGTTGTTGGAAAAAGCTTAAATTACTGTTTCACTGCAATGATAAGAGAGATCTACTTCTTTCTTTTGATATTTCTTTTGGCGTGAATCTGGGTCCAGACACGACCTCCCGCCAAAATGGTTCAGTTGGCTAAGAGATGACAAAGCGGTTGGTACAATACGCAGAACAGCAAATGTTTCGCCTCTAAAATCCCTCTCCGGAGGGATTTTTTCTGTAGCAGAATAAAAAAGATCTCGACGCTTCCCTAAAATTTGGTATGATGATATGAATTACCTTCCATGGAAAGGAGGTGAGATAAAGTGAAGACGAAGCTTATTGTAATGACTGGCATTGCGGGTAGCGGAAAAAGTTCGTGGGCAAAAGAAATTGCCAAAAAGGAACGAGCAACGATCATATCCACGGACGAAATCAGACAGCGGCTCTTTGGTGACGAAGACAGGCAAAAGCGCACCGCGCAAGTTTTTTACGAGGTCTATTCCAAAATGGAAAGCGAGCTGGCGCAAGGAAAGAATGTCATCCTGGATGCCACCAATATTGACCGCGAAAAGAGGATGAAGGCTCTTTCGAAATTTCCTGATACACAAAAGGAATGCTACTATCTGGATGTGCCTTATGCGATTTGCCTAGATCGCAATCGATCCCGTAAGCGAAAGGTAGACGAATTCATCATGACGAAGATGAGGAAAAACTTCCACTTCCCAATTTTAAATGAGGGATGGGAGGGCATTTATCTTCTGCATGAACCAATGCCTTATTCGATTTCGAAAGAAGAATTTGTCCAGCTCGTAAAAAGTGAGCCAGCTTATGATGCCTTATTCGAGAAATTGAGCATGATCCCAGTCTTTCAGGAGATGTTTGGTTTCAATCAAGAAAACCCGCATCATCGGCATACGCTGTGCAAGCATACGTACCATGTGCTGGATTATGTGAATGCTTTTTACACTGAATCGGATAAGTTCCTGATGCAAGTAGTTGCCTTGTTTCACGATGCTGGCAAACCGTTTTGCAAAACGTACAAACCGTTAAAAGGCCATTATTCTTACTACGGCCATGAGTACGTTTCGGCACAAATGGCTTGTCACTTCTTGAAAGAGCTAGGATTCGAAGATGATTTTATATTCCAGGTCGTAAACTTGATTCAAATGCACATGAAGATCAATTACGGCACTCAAAAGGATCTGTCTGAAATTTATCATTTGCTAGGCGATGAAGCTTTATGGAGGTTGTATTTCTTTAAAGAAGCGGATGCCTATGCCAAGTAAGAAGGTGAATAAATGCATGAGGAAAAAATACCCGAGAACCTTCCATTTACCTTGGTCGCGAACCAGAACTGACGATGATAAAATCTTGCGAACCATCACTCACTTCGAGGGAAGGGAAGTAGTAGTCACTGAAAAACTAGATGGGGAAAACACTACACTATACCGGGATTACATTCACGCCAGGTCCATCGATAGCAAGGACCACGAATCGAGGCATTGGGTGAAAATGCTACACGGTACGATAGCCTTCCACATTCCCGATGGCTGGAGAATATGCGGGGAAAATGTTTTTGCCAAGCACTCTATTCATTATGAGACGCTCACAAGCTACTTTTATGTGTTCTCGATCTGGAATGAGAACAATGAATGTCTGTCTTGGGATGAAATGATCGAGTGGGCATCACTTTTGGGCTTAGAGATTGCACCTGTTCTGTACCGAGGGGTCTGGAATGAGGGAGTGGTAAAAAGCTGCTACACGAAAGTATCAAGGTTTGGCGGTGAGCAGGAAGGATACGTAGTCAGAGTCACCGAGGGATTTTGTTACGAGGACTTCAAGTGGTCAGCAGCAAAATTCGTCAGAAAAAATCATGTGCAAACGGATAAGCACTGGTTAGCGCAAGCAGTTGTGCCAAATGGATTAACATCAAACGTTTAGCTACGCTTTGTATGAAGGGATTGAGAACCATGTAATAAGACCGTGGAAGTTTCTGTTATGAAAGCTCTTCGTATTCGAAAGATGGTTTTATACAATTCCCACGCGATTGGGGATTGTCGAAGCTATCTTTGTTGCGATTCTCTATAGGTAGTTCAAAGCATGAAAATCCCTTTTTGATAAGGAACTTTCATGCTTTTTTTGTTACGTTCCTGTACGAGGACGATTAGAGATGTGACCCGCCACTTGCATCGATTAACTGCCCGGTAATCCACCGACTTTCCTCTGAGGCAAGAAATGCAGCAATATCTGCCACATCGTCTGGCTCGCCCCATCTGTTAAAAACGGACAAACCAGCTGCGTATTTCTGTCCATCCGGATTTTGCAAGGTTCCAGCATTCATTTCTGTATTAATGATGCCCGGAAGAATGGCATTGACCGTAATATTGCGACTTCCAAGCTGCTGAGCCAGGGCTAGTGTAAATGTGTTGATTGCCCCCTTCGATACGCTGTAGGTGAAAACATTAGGGGATGCAGCTCGTGTGACAAGGGATGAAATATTGATAATGCGGCCGCCATCCCTCAGGCGAGACAACGCATGCTGCGTAACAAATAGGGGGGCTTTGACATTTATGTTCAGGACCTCGTCAACCGATTCCTCTGTCGCTTCTTCCAGGGTCAACATTTGCCCGATCCCTGCGTTATTCACCAGAATATCAAACTGATTCTCCCCGGTACGTTTTTGAAGCTCTTCATCGAATGTCGTATATAAATCACGTATACCATCTTGTGTAGTCAAGTTTGCACCGATAGAAAAAGCGAAGCCACCATGCTGCAAAATCTCATCAACCACGCTTGCTGCTTCTTTTTCTCTTTGGCCGTAGTGCACAGCTACGATCGCGCCTTCCCTCGCCAGTCGCAGCGCAATTCCACGACCAATCCCCCGACTAGCACCCGTTACTAAAGCAATTTTCCCTTCCAGCTTGCTCATATTCTCATCTCCCTGTTTTGGATTCATGTCAGTTATAACACAGGGTGATGTTCGAAAAGTTGCTCTGTCATTCCACAGCTCATACCGAGCTTTTTTGGCGCGGTTCACGCAGAGTCAATCCCCAGAACAGCAGTGCGACGGCACTAACAGAAGCACCCAACAGACAAACACCATACCAACCAGCGTAGCCATACACAGTGGTAGAAGCGATTGAGCCTGACGCGCTGCCAATCGAATAAAAGATCATGTAACTGGCTGTGAGTCTGCTGCGAGCCTCAGGACGGACAGCAAAAATGAGGCTTTGATTCGTCACATGTACAGCCTGCACAGCAAGATCCAGCAAGATAATACCTGCCCCTAAAGCCCATAAAGAATACTCAAGCGAATAGATCGGCCACCAGGATAATAGCAACAACAAGAGCGCAATCCCCGTCGTCTTTTGACCGAGTCCACGATCGGCGAGCTGACCTGCCCGCGCTGCTGCAATCGCGCCTGCAACGCCGGCTAAGCCAAAGGCTCCGATAGCGGAGTGGGATAAAGAAAAGGGGGCAGCATGAAGCGGCAGCACAAGCGAAGTCCACAAAATACTGAACACCATGAAAATAAGCAGAGCTAACACCGCACGGATACGCAAGATGCGTTCCTTGGCGAAAAGAACGAGTGTAGATGTAAGCAGTTGCTGGTAAGATAGCGACTCCTTCTTGCGTTCATCCGAAGGGAGCTTCAGGTACAAAAGAATGGAGATGGCCACTGTAAGGAAAGCGGAAGCGAGATAAACGGAGCGCCAGCCAGCCAAATCAGTGACGATGCCGGCAAAAGATCTCGCTAGCAAAATACCAATCACGACACCACTCGTGACGAAACCGACAACACTTCCTCTGTTGCTTTCTTCAGACAAGGAAGCGGCATAGGAGACAAGTGTTTGGGTAACCACGGCGAGTAGGCCGACGACAGCCAAACTGGCAAACAGCATGTAACTGGATGACGAAAAACCAACACCGATCAAAGCAAAAATCATGAGAATCATGTGAGTCATGATTAGGTGCCGACGATTCACGAGATCACCAAGTGGCACAAGCAAGAATAGTCCGAGAGCATAGCATATTTGCGTAACGGTAATGACAATACCGACAGAGGAGTGACTAATTCCAAAATCACTTGCGATGTTATCCAGTAAGGGATGGGCAAAGTAAATGGTGGCAACAGCCATCCCGCACGCAGTTGCGAAAAGAATAGTCAGCAAGCGTGTAAAGGAAAAGGCAGATTGAGTTGTTTCAATGTCCGATTCAGAATGAGACAATTTCTTTTGCCTTGCAGAGATGTCGCGAATCTCTCCGTCACGATGAGGATCTATCATGAGAAATTCCAGCCCCTTTTTCTTTTGAGTGAGTGACATTCAAGTTAATTACCGATCGGTACATAACAGCTGTGAGGTTACTTTACTATCCGTTTCAACCGTTTGTCAATGGTCATTTGAAGTTTTGTGATCAAACAACTTTTCGGGAAATAAAATTTATGAATCAATTAAAAAGATGACTCCTCATTTCCTTGCTTTGCTCCATTTGACACGAAAAGAGTTAGTTGGTACTGTAAGTGTACCGAATGGTATTTAACTATCTATCCCTATTTAAAATGGGATTATCCATAGAGAAAAGAGGAAAACGCTATGGTGCGACCACGTGAGTTTCAGGAGGACAAGGCACTGGAGAAGGCCATGCTTTTGTTTTGGGAGAAGGGATATGAGGCTACTTCCTTGAGCGACCTCACAATCAGTATGGGGATTCAAAAACCAAGTATTTACGCTGCATTTGGAGACAAAAAGGATTTGTTTGAAGCAGCCCTGCGTAAATATATTCACGAGCATGCGACCTTCTTCCGACGTCACTTGCAGAGCGGCCCCTCTGTGAAAGAGGCAATTCACACGGTTTTTCAGGAGATTGTGTCTCAAGCCTATCAAGACGACCGGAATCGGGGATGCTTTTGTATTAATACGATGGTAGAGCTAGCCCCCCATGAGCCAAGATTTGAAGTTCTAACACGAGAACACCAGCTGTATTTGACCGTTATTTTTCAGGAGACGATTGAGCGCGGGAAAAAAGCGGGAGAGCTTCAGGCGCATATTCATGCAAAGGCTCTGGCAAATACATTGGTAGTGTCGTTAATCGGATTGACCGTCATGATGAAATCTCGTCCGGATCGAACGTTCGTTGATCAGTCTGTTGAAACGGTCATGCAATTATTGGAATAGACGGTGGTTCGAAGCGATACAAAAAGGGTGGCGTTTCCTTTAATAACAAAAGACTGTCGGTCTTACTCGTCGACAGTCTTTTTGTCATGGATGATGGTCGTGCAGACATCCAGCAATATAGGTATGGTAGTTACAGCAAGCTCTATAGGAGGATCTAAAATCACCTCATCAAGAACATTCTATGCATTCAAATTTGATCTTACATAACAAATGTTATGTAACCTAAAGCTTGCTTCACATTTGTTTCGGTTTAGTCACTGTTATCTAAGAACAGTCTCTGAGGCGAGGTGTACCAATACCATTCCCGGATGTTACTTGGAAGCGAAGACAACAATCGAATCAATGAACACAACTACTTGGAGGAGAGCAACACAAAAAAGCATATAGGCCAGCTTTCGGTTTTTATAGAATTCCAACGATCCCAAAGAAGCCATGACTACCGCCAAGCCCAGCATAGTAGCTAAGTGGAAAAAGGAAGCCCTTGTGATTAAGGATGTCGTGGCTATGACAATAACAACGATGGAGAGGAGATGAAACCAAAAAGGATTCTTTTTCATTAGATTCACCCGTTCCATGTTAGTTAATCGTAATACGCGTGATCGAGATAGGAGTTAGCGAAAAAGAGGGGAGCAAAAGCAGACCCTGTCTTTTTTCTAAGATGGCCATTTTCGAAAGCGAAAAATTACGATTGCATCTATTATATAGGAAAAAGGCATAATTTTAGGAAATGCATGGAAAATAAATATGATGAACTCGTTCTGTTGATAATGAAAACCATTATCATATATAATGAACCCCAGATATATCCACTACAGGTTACAGCTCCGTTAAGCGGACAGAGGAGTTGAAAGGCTACCATGCAGTTAAATGAACAGCTCGTCCTTTGGAATCATGCATCCCTAAAAATTGCAGATATTCGCCATGATATTATGCCGCAGAGCCAAGTCCTCCGCTCGTATCGGCTTCCAACCAGTGTTTTTCTATATGCTGTAAGAGGCAAGGCGAATTTACAGCTGGACGGAGAGCGATATCATGCAAACCGTTTTCTCATTTTACATGGGGGCAAAGGGAGTGTCCTAGAAATCGCTCCGATAGAGGAAGTATTCGAATACTATATGATTTATTACAAGGCAACGATCTCGCTACCAGCCCGACAAGAAATTGTCTCCATGCTGGAGAGAGCAAATCCATTTCATCTTCAATATGGCTTTATACCTGAGAATCCTGTCGACTTGCTTCAAAAAGTGGACTTGATGCAGCGTGAATGGGAAGCGAAAGGTGGCCTGGAGCGTTTTCATGTGAAGTCGATTTTCTATCAGTTTGTGTACGAGCTACTCTGGCAGCTTCACAACCACAAAATACCGTATCAGCATAAGAATTTAGTCGAGCAGGCGCTTGACTACATCCAGAAGAATTATTACGAATCCATTTCAGTAGAGCTGCTAGCTGATATTTTGGCTTGCAGTTCACGCCATTTATCGAGGCTTTTTAAGCGTCAAACAGGTAGCACTCCGATCGATTACATGATTAAACTTCGCATGGAAAAAGCGAAGGAGCTGTTACTTACAACAGAGGCAAGCCTGCAAGAAATTGCGGAAGGCATCGGCTATGCAGATAAGTATTATTTTGCCAAAATGTTCAAACGGTATACTGGTATTCCTCCGATACGTTATCGAACAGAGCACATGCAATGGGATCACCGTCCGAAATCGACATCTGTTGAGTCGCTATCTGCCATTGTCCCAAGGAAAGCAAGGACGTATATTGATAATGATTGTGAGAATCATTGTCAATATAGAGAAGAGGGAAATATGCCTATGTTTACTGGCAACAAAGCTCCTTGGGCACTGATCTTGTTACTCTGCTTGGCGCTTCAACTCAGTGCATGCTCCGCGGGTACAGCAGGGAATTCTGCAAATAATGGGGGACAGGCATCAACTGCACCGGCGCAGACAGCAGTTACGGTTAATCAGACAGAAGCGAGTCCAAAAACCAAAATGGTCACCACCGTTAAAGGGGAGGTCGAAGTCCCTGTAAACCCGCAGCGTGTGGTTGTCCTTTATTTGCTGGGTGATGTACTAGCACTTAATGTGAAGCCTGTAGGTGTATCAGATGTAGAGAAGGGAGCTGTCTTTGAGAATCAACTGGATGGAGTGGCATCGCTTGGAAACTGGTTTGAACCGAATCCAGAAGCTATCCTGGCGCTCAATCCTGATCTGATCATTGTTCCCTCCGAGGAAACATACCAATCGTTACATAATGTCGCTCCGACAGTCTACGTTCCTTATGAAAGTATGTCAGTAGAAGAGCGGTTGAAGAAGATCGGGGAAGTATTAGGAAAGGAAGGCGAGTCTCAAGCCTTACTGGAAAACTTCTATGCAAAAGTGGAAGAGAGTAAGAAAAAATTGAAGGAAGCAGGTATTATGGACAAAACCGTGAGCATCATGGAAGGCGGCAAAGGAAGCATGGGCGTCGTCAATAGTAAGCAATATGGCCGCGGATCGCAGGTCATTTATGAATACTTGGGGATGAGAGCACCGGCGATTATCCAAGAGGAAGTAGCCACCTTTTCTACAAACACGGCCATGCACAATGTCTCTTTTGAAGTTTTGCCTGTATACGCAGGCGATTACGTCTTCCGCTCCTCTTACGAAGGTATGGTAGATTTGTCCCAAAACTCCGTGTGGAATAGTATTCCCGCTGTAAAGGAAGGTCGTCTTATCGAAATCAGCTTTGGTTTGTCCTATTACAATGATATTTATTCTTTGGATAAACAGCTGGATTTCATTGTAGAGAGTCTCCTTGCGGCAAAAAAGAAGTAGAACCGGCAGGAAGCGAAAACCAAGCAGTCTAGCCCCTGGAAAAAGAACAACAGCGACAATCTCGGACGAGAAAAAGAGTCCTGGGTTGCCGCTGTCTTTTGACAGTCTTTCCTATTCATGATCCATGTTTATCGTTTCTTTTTGAGGTTTCTCGTCACGAATGACTAATAGTACCCCAGTAAAAATGAATGTCGTACCCATCCAAAAAGACAAGCCAATCTGTTCGCCCAGTAATAACCAACCTAGAAAAGTACCAACGATCGGCTGGAAAAAGAAGAACAGTCCGCCACTAGAAGCATTCAGCTTTTGCAAGCCTCGATTCCACAGCAAAAAGCCACACGCAGTAGAAATGACCCCCAAGTATAGCAGGCCCCCCCAAATAGAAGGCTGCATGATCGCTTGAAAATCAAGCTTGGTTAATCTCCCGATGGTAAACGGCGTCAGAACGACAATGGCTACAAGGATGCTGTAGCTTGTTACGACAATTTGCGAATATTCTCCAGGTACACGCTTTACAAGGACAGACATAAGCGACCATGTTAGTGCTGCGATAATTAGGGATAAGCCACCTAGCTGATTGGAGGGATCGATTTGAGTAGTTCCCACAATCACACAAACGCCAACTGTCGCTAGTACAACGGAAATGGCTTTCTTTACCGTAATTTTTTCTTTCAAGATCATGCGTGCAAACAGGACCATAAAGGCAGGTGTCGTTGAAGTAAGAATGGCTCCCATTTGTGCGGTGGAAAGCATGGTTCCGACCTCTTGGGTTACGATTGAAATGGTATTCCCAATGAACCCAATCAAAATGATCAACAGCCAGTCACGTTTTGCAACATGCCATGATTGCTTTGTTACCGCTCCGATCAGTAGTAATGTGAAAAGAGCAATTACATAGCGAAGCCATACTAATTCAAGTGGTGGTACAATATCGACCACGACTTTCACAACAACATACATACCGCCCCAAATACTCGCGGCGAGTGATAAATATAAAGAACCAAGTAACGTATTTTTCATTGTTGCCCTCCGTTTTATAGACAATCATTCATGTCCTTAACGGAGACGTAATTATTCTTCCGTTAAGGGAGAATAACTACAGGTACATCATTTTCGAAAAGGGGTGAATACATCATCAGCTTTCATCTCCTTTCAAAGCTGTCTATTATTTTACAACGATTTGCATTTTCCCGAAAGAAGATAATTACTAGAAATGATAATCATTATCAATTATAATAAAGCTGGTCGAATGGAAATGAACTGGGGTGAACAAACACAATGATCATAAACGACCAACTTCTTTTGTGGAATCACGCGTCCATTAAGGTACTGGATGTACGCCACTCTGTACTACGGGCAGGAGAAGCCGTGCAGTCATATAGGCTGCCAACCAGTGTGTTCTTGTTCGCCACTCGGGGAGAAGCATACATCAAGCTGGATGAAGAAGAGCATGTCGTCCAGCGATTTCAGATCGTTCACAGTGGCAAAGGAACGATGCTGGACATCTTTTTGGTAGAAGAGGAATTCGAGTACTACATGATTTATTATAAAGCTTCGCTTCCGCTGACGCTCCGGCCAGAACTGGTTGCGCTTTTCAAGCATAGCAATCCTTTTCAACTGCAATACCGTTTTCTACCAACCCAACCTCTATCCATCTTTCGGATCATCAAGGACATGGAGCGGGAGTGGAGGGAATTTGGCTATTTGCAGCGTTTCCAGATTAAATCGTTGTTCTATCAGTTCGTCGCTTTTGTTTTGTCGCAAATACATAGGGAAGGTATCGAAATGAAAGCACCGGACCCTGCTCTCCAAGCCATGTTGTACATCGAGGAGCATTTTGCAGAGCCGATCACGCTGGAGTTGTTAGCAGAATTCTTGAGCTACAGCATCCCGCAGTTATCTGTGCTTTTCAAGAAAAAGACGGGCTACAGCGTCATTGATTACGTCATACGAAAGCGGATTGAATATGCTAAGACGATGCTTACTCAGACGGATGCAAACGTAAAAGAAATTGCTGCGAGTGTAGGGTACAAGGATTCGTTTTATTTTGGACGCATCTTTAAAAAGGTCGTCGGGATTTCTCCCGCACATTATAGAGCGCATGAGCGTAATGAGCGAAAGGCAAAGGATAGTCCTTCTCTTCCCATCAGATCGTCCATTGCTTTGGATCGACTCTGGAGATATATTGGTGATGATAATCATTATCAATTTAGGCATAACAGAGAGGGACGAACACTGATGTCCAAACAATCCAAATCCGTCACAGTTGCTACCTTGACGCTCTGCTTAGCGCTGCTCATAAGCGCTTGCTCCAGCCATGCTCCCAATTTGCAGTCACCGTCAGAGGGGAATCAGTCGTCTTCTGCAACGACTACTACCCCACAAAGCTCTGCGCAAACAAAAACAAAGTTCATTTCGACGATCAACGGTGATATAGAGATTCCGGAACATCCTACCCGCATCGTTGCTGATCAATATCTGGGCAGTTTCATTGCTCTTGGGGTTATACCTATTGGTGCACCGGGCTTGCACAGACAGAATCCGTATTTGGCAGAAGCGCTCAAAGCGGTAGATGATACGGGCGATGTAACCGGATCTTTGGAAAAAGTAGTCGAGCTGCAGCCTGATCTCATCGTAACAGGCGACAACCAAAACAGATATGAGTCTTTATCCAAAATTGCTCCGACCATCTCCATTCCTTACGGCAACTTGAAAAATGCACATGAAGAGCTGACTTATTTTGGCAAGCTTCTCGGTAAAGAAAAAGAAGCGGAAGCATGGCTTGCAGACTATGATCAGCGGATCGCTGCTGCCAAAGAGAAGGTCAAAATGGTCATACCGGAAAATGCAACCTTCTCCATTTTGGAATCGGCAGATAAAAATACATTTGCCTATGGAGATAATTTCGGACGCGGTGGACAAGCCGTATATCAGGCGCTCGGATTAAAACCGCCAGCTGCGGTAGCCAAAGACATTTTTGATAAGCAGTGGGCAGAGCTATCCAATGAACTATTACCCAAATATGCCGGAGACTATATCATCCTGACATCAAATGATCGTACCATCGAAGACCTCAAAGCAGATCCGATCTGGTCGACTTTGGATGCGGTGAAAAAAAATCGTGTCTACATATGGAAAGAGGAGCGTTCGTGGTATTACGACCCGATTGCAGTCCTGTCGCAGACTGAGGAGATCACAGACTGGTTGACAAAAGTACAATAAACAAATAGATGCATGCACAGAAAAAGGGCTGCCTCAGGCAACCCTTATCGTCCTCTGTGCTTTTCTTTTGCCTTCTGGACCTTCAGAAGGTATTTTTTCTCTTGAAGCAGTTCATCTTTTTTCTTATTCGTTGCTTTTCTTTCCTTTTTACGTAACGCCAGATCAAGCTTCATGGCTTCTTGGGCAAACGTGGAGACGCCCGTCGTCCGCATTTCCTTGGCAACCTGCCTAGCGAGCCGCTTCGGATTGACTTTTTGCTCCGAGGCCGTCCTGATGTCGACCTGCTCCTTGCTGGATGACAGAAGGCCAAGCATCTGATGGTGAACAAAATCCATTACTTCCGCATCTTTTGGCTCAGAACCAAAAATAAACTGGGAAGCTTTTAATTTTTTCCCTTCCTGAAGCTCAACGACTCCTACCCAATACTGCCCATTGAAAAATACGGTTAGTTTCAAATTAACCGCCCCCTTTATTTGAATCGTAAATGATGGACATCCCAAGGGGGGAAGGTTACTGACAGGGGATACGGGTGTATCGCACCTGCGTCCGGACTACCAACCGGAGCTGTGTTTTTACATTATACGTCAGATTATCTAATCATTTCGTATTGTTTGCAAGTGGGGGAACCGCTTATTTTTTTCCCTCAGCGAATGTGACAGGTTTATTTGTTCCAAAAAGGAGGCAAGCGACTATACCGCAATGACATTGGTCACGTATTTATAGAGAAGGTGTAATGGAAAAAGAAAATGTGTATCCCTGATAGCGGAGAGAAGGAGGTCAAGAGATGGCTATCCCGAAGCGTACACCGGCAAAAAAGAAGCCCTATATCAATCATCAAGGATTCCAGAACACGCCGAAAGCGCCTCATCAAAAAATTACCCACGTAAAACAGTCTGAACAGCAGCAAGAGCCTGATCATGACAAGAATCTTCCCAAGAGAAGCATAAATGGGAGAAAAAAATCAATTCCTCTCCAAAAGGGGCAGAAGAAATATTCAAAACCAGTGACTATGGCACGGTCAAAAGTGACGAAAGCCAGCTCACCATCATTGGCCCCAACTGTTTTCTATCAAAAAGAGGTGGATGATGACCAAAAGCCTGACAATCGGGAAGTACATTTGAAACTACCAGAGGATACGACTTCAACTCAAGATGGCGACCAGTCATCTACCTTTCCTCAACAAGAGATCCGTAAGTCTATACCAGATGGTCACACTACGGAAAAACGGTTGACCGAAAGCTCTGCAGCACCGCAAGCCAGAACAAACAATCAAGTAATCCTGGCAAACATAGCCTACAAAGACCAAGCTGGCGCTTCCTTGATCCAGGTGCCGCTCCTTGAAGAAATATGGGAGGTGGATTGGGTCCAGCCGATTGATGTGATTTGGAAAAAAGACTGGGTAGAGATTCAAACAGATATTACGCTCAACATTCAGGACATTCGCCAGGATTTCCATAAAAAAATTGTATGGATCAGGGGGGATTTAGAGCTAACGGCTAAAGGGACGTCCACCGAAACGAACAAGCGAGCACATGAAACCTTATACTTTCCCTTTACCTCTACGGTTTTGCACCCTGCTATTGCCAAGCGAAGCATGGAACCCAAAGCGACGTCTGAACAAGAACCCGCTGAGCTAGATGAAAGATGGATGGAGACAGGAGACTGGAAGGCTATGCTTCTATCAGATCCGTTCAATCATTTTTCCCAAACGTCGGGAGAGTACCATGGGCTTGCATCGATTAGCGGGCGCGTATGGTGGTTTCGAAAACAATTCATCCCCTTGCACATGATTCACATAAAACCAGGTTCCTAAGGTGGCAGCCAGGTGAAGGAGTTGTCACGTAAATGAGTGGCTAGCTACTCATTTCCTTCCTTAAACGAGCTGGGAGCCACAACATAGCGGGAACGACACTAGCAATTTTGCAATGGCACAGGGGATGAATCTTGAGCCACACGGAAACAGGACATGTCTTTATTCTCATGCTCATTTTTACGCTTCCACCATACATAATCGCATCTCTTTACAAGAGCAAAAAAGGGCATTTAACGCTTGGCAATCGCCAATACCACCTTACTGCCAAGCCATATAATATAGGGAGGAAGGGTAACTTTGGGGAGGAAGCCAAATGGGAAAACATGACGATAAGGATAAAGATAAATACAAAGTCGAATATTCTTGTGAAGAAAAAGATGACGACGAGCATGAACACCACCACAAGCATGAAAAGGATCATGAGAAAAAACCGCCATCGAATTCCTGTAGTGTAGAAAGCGTACGTGTGTTCGGAACAACGACAACCGATACTGTTTTTCCGAAAACCATTAAAGTACCTGTGACGCTTGCAGAGATTTCCGTAGTCGTTGCCGTAGAAGCAAATATCCAGTTGGAAAAGCCAGCGCTGGAAATCATTCGTGTATGGAAAAGTGTGATATTGCAGCAATGTGAGCTGGTACCCACGTTTAATCCATACGCGGCAAAGCTTTTTGTAAAAGGGTTCATTCGCAAAAATATTGAATATACAACAGTTGACCATACCTCACCAAGCGCTGTATGCGGAGATATTCGCCACATGACCGCTATGATTCCCTTCGATTTTTGTACAGATATTACCTTTCCGCAAGCTGGACCGTCCTTACAGCTTTCTCCAGACTTTTCATCATCCGGAGAGCTGCTCAATCAAAGCGGGAATGGACCTCTGCTGAACGAGGGGCTATTCGGTAACCGGCAAGTTTACAATGAGAAGCCTTATTGCGAGTTGGTCTATACAGAATTTACTGAGCTGGATATCGGTCACAATCTGAAAAATGTCTCCGGGTTCGCCCAAGCATTTACGTCTGTTCAGGAAAACATTGTCCTACGTGTAGGGCTTAAAGTTTTGCAAATTCAACAGGTTCCACTGCCAGTTAAATGCCCACCTACACCCCCTCCGCATCCGCCACATTGTAAGAAAAAGTACTAGGTTCATACCTCCCGAAAGCAGATCATGTAACGGAAAGGATGAATGATGTGCCCGGAATTCAGGACAAATCTAGGCGCTCTACAAAGACACTGACCAAGATGTTAGTGTCTTATTTAATTTCCATTTATTCTCATGAATGAAACGTACTATAATAAAGGTTATGATAATTTTGTATAAATTGGAAATGTGGGGATGCGCATGTGGAAAGTGAAACTTGTCATTTGGGGAATGGCAGCTGTAGCAGTATTGTTATCAGGATGTTCGGTGGCTGAGAAAGCTGAGAGACAGTCAAGTGATTTGGCAGTAGGTGAAGGGAATCAGCGAAATCTTGCAGAAGTCAGTTTGCACCTCTTGGAAGACATCATGGAGTCAGCAAAAGAGGGCCGCATCAAAGGTGTGAACATGCCATTAGGATCGACCTATGGAGAAGTCACAAGCAGGTATGGACAACCAAAAACAATCGGGAATAACGAGTGTTGGACGTATTCGTACGAGCATCCTAAAAGTGCTGCAGCTTTTTACTACGAGCATGATTCCTGCAATTCTGAAGCTGCTCCACTACAAAACGAAACGATTGTGAATCAAATCGCTGTTTCCCCAGAATTTTATGGAGTGCCGCTTAGCATAGATGAGGTGAAGCAAGCGTTAGGAAACCCAGATGAAGAATTTACGAGTGAAGCTTACGGAGGTCATTATCTCGTCTATAAAATCGATTCTGTACAACTGCGTTTTGTTGCAGAAGAGGATGCTTCATCTCAACAGATTTATCAGATTAGTGTAAGCAGGATTTAGGACTTAAGAAGAATGGCTGACAGTAAGCGTAAGTAGAAAGCAATAAAGAACAAGTAGTGAAAGTGCGTATATTCTTCATTCGCAGAGATTAAACGTTCGGATAATTTCTGTTTCGGATCATAAAGGTGAAAAAAATTACGGGGCTAATACTTTTGAAATGGATGGTCGTATCACGAAAATCCGAATGATCCTTTTTTATCTGCTTTTCCAAAAACAACTACCAGAAGGTGATAAAATGACGGATATTCTAGCGTTGACTCAGGAAAATCTTTTCTCACAGCACATCTGTTGCTCCCTATCAGACAAGGACAATCAAAACGGTGTCATTCTAAAAAAACATTGGCTAAGCTGCCGCATGGAAGAAGGTCTGGTGTTTAAAAAGCTAGATGTTCGCGGAAAAGTATTTATTGAATACATTCCTGCCGAGTATGCGTGGGTTCCGATTGAAGCACCAAATTACTTGTTTATCAATTGCTTTTGGGTTGCTGGTAGATATAAAGGGCAGGGATATGGAGCGAGATTGCTAAACGAATGCATGGAAGACGCGAAAGAAAAACAAAAACACGGCATCGTTGCCATCTCTAGTGCGAAGAAAAAACCGTATCTTTCAGATAAGAGCTTTTTCGTTAAGAACGGTTTTGAGGTGTGTGATACTGCCCCGCCTTACTTTGAACTCCTGGTAAAACGATTCGTTACCCAAGCTCCTGAACCGAAATTCAAAGTAAATGCTAAGAAAGCAAGCATCGATCAAACAAATGGGCTCGTTGTCATGTATACCGATCAATGCCCTTTTACCGATTACTACGCGAATCAAGAGCTTGATGAAATCGAAAAAGAATTCCGAATCCCGGTTACAAAAATCAAAATAACCAGTAGAGAGGAAGCGCAAAGTGCGCCTTCTGCGTTTACAACATATACGGCTTATTGGAATGGAGAGTTTTTAACACATGAGATATTGAATCGGAAGAAGTTTGAGGCGTTGTTAAAGAAGGGGCTGGGACAGTAACCATGGGCGTAGCATATAACCTGACCTGCAATCACTGCACATACAATCAGAACGTATTTCTAGGCATAGGTTTCCGATACGTGTATATAACGGATATTCTGGAATGGTACGAAGATTCCGTAGTCAAGGAACGTATTCGTGAATTTAGTAAGGACAATAGTACCAAACACGTCTGTTATGATGGTCTTTATGTATGTAAGGAATGTAAATTCTTGTTAAATGCGGTCTATTTGCACATGGAATCAGATTCGGATTCATATACCAATTGCTATGATTGCCCCCGCTGCTCAACAGTCATGCCTTCAAAGCCGATAGATGAAGAGATCGAGGTCGTAGTCCTGGCTTGTCCTGGTTGCGGCAATGAAAAGCTGACATGTCAGGCGTACATGGATTGGGATTAGGAGAGTCTCGGAACATCGAGTATTTAATGATAGCTATCCTTAATTGAGAAAAGTGTTTTTCTCATGGTGCTGTATGAAAGGAGAATTGAAATAGTATGAACATTTGGCCAAAACCTTTCTTTGATCCAGAAAAATTAAAGCAGCAGTTGCTCGGTTTAAGCGCGCTCGATATTGTTCTGTGCTCAGAAGACTGGCTGCGCAGGTATCAATTTTTCCCGCAATGGGATGAAGGTGTAACGATGGCAAGCATCAGCAACGGCTCCGGAGATGATATGTACATCCTGTTTGCTCCCGAAGGTGTTGTTGTAAAAGGATTCGACCATGAATCTGCGATGAGTCCGCATGCCCGAGACGAGTACGAGGTATGGCCTGGCATTTACGAACAGGTACCTGATGCACTGCTAAAGAGGCTGGAGGACGAGGCGCTTACAAAGGAAGACGTCACTTTTTGTTTATGGAGGGAGCCAGGTGATACCGAGTGGAGAACAGGTGAAGTAGCGAATCCAGAACAACTCGATGACGGATCGGATTTTTTACTAGGTATGATTTATGAGACGGCACAGGATTACATAGAGTGGGCTGAGGATTATTACGAAATCGAGCTATCCATCGATGCGGTAAAGCCAATTTTGCAGAGCCACACCATCAGTGAAAAAGCCATCCTGAAATTAAATCTGGAACGAAATGTGGAGTTAGCCGTAAAAGAATTAGAAGCGATTGGTATTTATGTAAAACGAGAACTCCAAGGCTGATAAAACAAACAACTGAATGGAGCTGTAACGATATGCCAAAAGGCTTTTTTTCTCAAGGGATCGCTGTTCTCCTGTCTAAACCTGTATCGATTCATAGCATAGAAAAAGTACTGAAGGAATCGTTTGAAATTACGAATGTAAAAGACTCATCCGAACAATGGGTGTTCAGCGGACCGAGCCTGCTCATCCCATATCGGCCAGAGGAAAACGGATATATTCAGGTGGATGTTGTGGACAATCCATGGCCGGACGAAATGGGTGACCCGGCTGAGGATACCACTCTTTTTGGTGCGTGGACCATGGGCTTTTTCGGACCTCATACGTACCCGCAGAACCTGGAGCGGGCTGCACAACAAGCATGGGGTTACCCGGAAGGGCGACTGGCTGTTGCCGAACATACCGCGTTTATCCGCGTGCGCACTAGCTATACGCTTGGCCAGGTAGACGATCAGGCTCCAGTACTGCCGGAAGATTATGACCCGTTCCCAGAGCTAATGGCTGTAGGCGCAGTTGCTCAAGCCTTGCTTCAAATGCCGGAAGCGCTCTGCTACTTTAACCCAAACGGAGAGTGTCTCGCTTCAGCAGAACTGATGCAGGAGCTGAAGCAACGCTATGAAGAAACGCAGCTGCCTCCGCTGGAGCTGTGGTCCAACGTCCGGTTGTTCAACCTGCCAGAAGAATGGCTCATGATGGATACAGTTGGTATGCTTCAATTGGATGCGATGGATCACGAGGCGATTTTCCACCGCGACGCATGCGATCCAAACGAAGTGGCTGGTTTCCTGCGAAATATATCCAACTATGTGTACGAGAATGGACCTGTTATTAAAGAGGGCGACACGACAGATGGTCCGGGTGGAATTCGTTGGCAAAGTGCCTTGCTGGATGAGGGATTGACGAACCCGCCACGTGGGGTAATCAGATGGTACCCGCTCGATGGAAGAGAAAAACCGGCTGGCTTGGAGTAGTATGGTTTGCATACCATAGTCAAAAGGGAGGTCGCTATGGAAATCTTGTCAAGGATCAAAGACATTTTAGCCAGTAATATTAACGCGCTGTTAGATAAGACCGAAGACCCGGAGAAAACCATCGATGACTTCATGAGGAAAATTAACAGCGATCTGGGGCAGCTAAAAGCAGAGACGGCATCAGTGCTGGCGAATGAAAGAAGGACAAAAAGCGCGCTTGATGAATGCAGCGCTGAGATCAGAAAGCTGCAGCGTTATGCCGAGAAGGCTGTAGAATCCGGAGATGAGGACAAAGCAAGATTGTTCCTGAAGAAAAAGGCTACGCTGGCAGAAAAAGAAGTCCAACTACAAGCTGCATATCAAGCAGCAGCTTCAAATGTCACTGGCATGCGACAAATCGAAGAAAAACTACGCGCGGACATTGGGGAGCTGGAAGGGCGTCGTACGAAGCTGAAGGAGAAGATAGCGGCAACGAAAGCTCAGCAAAGCTTGAATTCCCTCGGTTCTCCTATGGGCGACGTAGAGAATGCATTTGACGCCGTGGAGGAAAAGGTAGACAAAGCCTATAACGAAGCTATTGCCATTACCGAGCTTCGTACGGAAGCAAAGGACGATTTTGACGAGTTGTTTGCGGAATTTGAAAAAAGCTCGAAAACGACTGCTGAAGATGAATTGGCTGCGCTAAAAGAAAAAATGAAAAAGAAGGATTAACCAGCTTCTTTTAGAGGTGAGCGGATGCAAGTTATTGATTTCAAATGCCCAAATTGTGGGAGCGACATGGTTTACGACAGCGAATCAGGAATGCTGTCATGCCATAGCTGCGGGAGAACTGACGATATTAAGCTGATGCCCGATCCGCTGAAAAGAAATGTTTTTTCAGAGGATGAGGCTACCGAGTACCATTGCAAAAGCTGCGGAGCAGTAGTAATCACTGATGCGGATACGACAGCAACGTCTTGCTCTTTCTGCGGTTCTGTCATAGTCCTTGGCGATCGATTGACTGGGAAGCTAGCTCCAGCCCTTGTCATCCCCTTTTCCATTAGCAAAGAAGAAGCGATGCGGGCTTTTCGAAAATGGTGCAGGAATGGTCGCCTGACGCCAAACGGGTTCATGACAGCGGATCGAGTGAAGGGAATAACCGGGATGTACGTCCCCTTTTGGCTCTACGAGTTAAATAATGCCGTAGAGGTTCACGCTCATGGGACGAGGGTGAGCACTTATACAAAAGGAGACTACCGGTATACTGAAACACAGCATTTCGATGTCTACAGGAAAATTCGTTTGAATTATGTCGATGTTCCGATTGATGCCTCGGAGAAAATGAACGATGAACTGATGGATAAATTAGAGCCATTTCCATATGATCAGATAAAAAGCTTCAAAACGGCTTATCTGGCTGGTTACGTTGCTGAAAAATACAATTTCGATGAGAAGGAGCTTTTCCCACGGGCAAAAAGTAAAATTCACCCGTTCATCGAAGAGTATATTCGGTCTACGATGACACAATATACCACGGTGAACTACACCAATAAGCAGATTGATACGAAGCTAGGGCATGCAGAGTATGCACTTTTGCCTGTGTGGGTGGTGCACTATGATTACAACAAACTGGAGTATACGTTTGCGATGAACGGTCAGACGGGCAAGGTAGTTGGTAAGCCACCTATTAGTAAGCCCAAAGTGATGGCTTGGTTCGCGGGCATCTCCGCCTCGTGCTTCCTTTCGCTGAAGCTGATTTCCTGGATGATGGGAGGCGGGTTTTGGTGAGAAGGAGCGGCTTGATTCTGTCGGTAGTCTTTTTCTTCTTCGCGTTTTTTCTTGCTTCTCCCATGGGAATGAAGTCGGCCGTGGCACTAACGCCGGAAGGGAAAAAACTGATTTTTGATGAAGTGGGGTTATTAAAGCAGGAGGAATATAAAGAGTTAACTACGCTTGCGAAACAGTATGGGGAGCATCGAGAAACGGACATTATCATTTTAACTACGAACAATGATGTCAGTGGCGATGTCATAAAAATGACGGAAGACTTTTATGACGAGTATGCGCCAGGCTATGATAAACCTCACGGCAATGCGGTTATTTTGACGTTGGACATGAAAAATAGAGACGTGTATCTGGCCGGCTTTTATAAAGCAAAGACGTATCTGGATGACGAGAGGCTCGATAAGATACGGAACAAGATTACCCCGGATTTGAATAGCGGAGATTATGCGCTAGCTTTCCAAACCTATATGCAGACAGTGGACAAATACATGGGGTATGAACCTGGGGTAAACCCGGACAATCCACTATTTAATGTGTGGGTACAATTGGGAGCATCTAGCATCATCGGGGGGATTATTGTCGCGGCGATGGTCTTCCGTTCGGGAGGGTGTATCACCATTAATCGAAGAACCTATGAGGATGCGAATACATCAGGAATTCTCGATAGACGAGATCAATACATTCGAACAACAGTAACGAAACAAAAGATTCAAAGACAAGAAAGCAATGGCTCGGGCGGCGGTGGTGGTGGCGGAACGACTAGTGGCGGACACTCGCATAGCGGAAGCCGAGGATCTTTTTAGCTGGAAAGGATGGATTTGGAATGTCTTTTTTTGGTAATCAATTTGCCAACGTAGTGGAATGGGAAGAATTTAGAGATGATATGATTTTTTGGAAGTGGAGCAATCGGGAGATAAAAAAAGGCAGCAAGCTAATCATTCGTCCCGGTCAAGACGCGATTTTCATTCATAACGGCAAGGTCGAAGGGATATTTGAGGATGAGGGAGAGTATCAAATTGCCTCAGAAATCATTCCGTTTTTATCTACATTAAAAGGGTTTAAATTTGGTTTTAACAGTGGGATGAGAGTCGAGGTCTTGTTCGTTAATACGAAGGAGTTTACGGTCAAGTGGGGAACAAAAAATCCGGTTCTCATCCCTACTCCACAGCTCCCAGGCGGTATGCCGATTCGGGCGAACGGTACCTTCAATTTTAAAGTGAACGACTACGTCACCTTGATTGACAGGGTCGCTGGGGTAAAAGAAAGCTATTTAGTGGAAGATGTGAAAATCCGGATTACTTCCTTATTGGACCAATTGCTCATGAAGTGGATCGGCCGAGAAGGCAAAGATATGTTCAATCTACAAGCGAATGCGTTTGATATTGCCAAGGGGATTCGAGAAGATCTCGACATGCAAGTGATGGATATCGGAATGACGATCACAGGCTTCCAGGTCATGAGCTTCAACTATCCGCCAGAAATACAAGATAAGATCACAAAAGTTGCTTCCTACGAAATGGTCGGCAATCTGCAAAAGTATCAACAGATTGCCATGACGGACGGGATGGCATCTGGCAATGTAAAAGGCGGTGGAGCCGCTGCAGACATGGCAGGCATGATGATGGGGATGAACATCGCAAACGAAATGATGAAAAACATGAACGCAAATCAAAAGCCATCTACGGATAGCCAATCAGCACCGAATCCTGCACCGTCTGCACCGTCTTCAGAGGGCAAGAAACCGAACTTTTGCCCAAACTGCGGTACGAAAAACGAAGGGGCGAATTTCTGCCCGAATTGCGGGCAAAAACTGGGATAAGTTTCAGAACGGTTATTGGTGGAAAGTTTTAGCGTGACAACCGCCCCCGCGGCATCACAATCCTGCACAACGTGGACAGCCCCAAATAACCAAATAGCGGATACAAAAACATCAAAAGCTGGCTATACCCAATGAGGCAAAGCACGAATGCCGAGGAAAAGAGAAAGAGGTACAGACGAGATTCGGGGATGTTTACCAGCTCACGCAGCTGTTGTCCAATCCCGAACACATTAGAAATCAATGTGGTAAAAATTTCGGAGTACAGAACAAACACAAAGAATAGCTGCAGCCACTCGTTCCATTGCTCGGTAACAAACAGGATCGGGATGTCCATAAAGCGCACATCATTCCAGTTGGCAAGCATGGCGGTATGGACGACGAGCAGCATAAAGCCAAGGACAACACCGCCTATTACCGCGGCACGAAGCAGGATGACTGGTTCGCGAATCGTATAACCAATCGGGATCAAAACAGATTGCGCCATAGCTAGATTGAAGGACACATACAGGACCGTTTTCCATAGAAATTCATAGCTGACAGGAGCTGCGATCGGCAGCGGCGAATCGACCGTTCCATCTACCAATATGAGCAAGGCAAACAAGAACATAGACGGAACGACGATGGCATTTACGATCAGCAGCTGATCCAGCCCTTTACGAAGGATCAGGAGAGCAAAAAAGGCAGTAGCAATCGTCCCTGCCAAATAAGGAATATGGAATTGCTCCTCCAGAACAGAGCCAGCTCCGGCCAGCATCACCGTAGTGACGCCAAATAAGGTAAGAAAGACGAGAATATTCATCGTTCTGCCTATCAAACGACCGAACAGCTTTTGGTTGAACGATTCGTACGAGGGTGTACGCAGCGTATGGGCCAGCCACATCATTTTATAACCGAGCCAAACGAAAAACGCTGTCGCGATTAGGATGCCAATGGTTCCCGCATGACCATAGGAAGTGAAAAAGGCAAGAATTTCCTGTCCACTCGCGAAGCCTGCACCCACTACCGTCCCAATGTATGTAGCGGCGACCTGTATACTTTTTCCCCACAACTTCATACGGTGTGTTCCTTTCCAAATAGGATGCTAGTACAAGTGTATGAGCCCCCAGCAAAAACAGAATTTGATCGCAGAAAAAAAGGCGAACGGTGCGAAACAGCCACCATTCGCCTTTTCAATATAGATAGGCGTACTCTTATAGGAGGAACATGGCAACAATAGTAGTGACGAGCAAACCAATGGCCACGGGATATAGATTACGTCTCGCCAGTTCGAACGGATCTACTCCACAAATCGCAGCAGCGGGAATTAGTGCCCATGGAATAATCGTGCCGCCGCCTACCCAAATAGCTGAGATTTGACCAAGGGCAGTCAAGGTTGCGGCTCCTGCACCTAGAGCTGTAGCAAAAAGCTGTGCTAGCGAGCCGGCAAGAGTAATGCCAGAGAAGCCAGAACCGTCCAAGCCTGTAATGACTCCGACAGCAGACACGGTGAGAGCGGCTACCTCTTTACTGATCGGAATGGCTTGAGCGAGGGCCACACCCAAGTCGTTCACAATTCCGTGCGACCCACTCGGCAAGACCTCACCGAATACTTTGAGAAACCCGCTATCTCCCATATAGAAAAAGGCTGCGATCGGAATAACAGGACCAAACACTTTAAAGCCAAATTGAAAGCCTTGAATCAAATGAGTGGTTACTTGTTCAAGACCTTTTTTCTGATGGGCCAGCATGGTTGCGATGATCAAGATCAGCAAAGCGGTCCCACCGACAAGTGCAGTCGCATCACCACCGCGTAAATCAAAAGCAAACATGGCTACCACATCAAGCGCGAAAAGAATTGGCACGAAAAGAGCCAAGCTACGCCGCACACCATCTCGCAAGGGAACCTTTGCAGACGTAAAAACCGTATCTGGTATGGATGTGTCCTTTCCTGGCGCAGGAACAATCCCCATTTTCATGTCCTTGCGCAAATACCAGAATGCAGTGATCGTCGTTACTACCCCCATGACGATGACAAGCGGGATGCTCGCTGAAATCACGTCATTTACGGGAATGCCTGCCGCTTTTGCAGTTAACGTCGGAGCACCCTGAATGACGAAATCTCCCGACAGAGCAATTCCGTGACCAAACAGGTTCATCGCAACCGCGACACCAATCGCTGGCAAGCCCGCACGCAACGCAACCGGGAGCATGACGGCTCCGACCAATGCTACTGCAGGCGAGGGCCAGAAAAACCAGGAAATGACCATCATGACGATACCAATGACCCAATATGCCAGTGTTGCATTCCGAACGAGGTGTGTCATGGGCCTGATCATGGTTTCGTTTACACCAGTATCTGTTAAAACATGGCTCATTGCTACGATGATACAGATCACGAGGATTGTCGGTAACAACTCCGTAATCGCATAGATAAAGCTGCCAAAAATTCCGCCGATTGCTGTCGTGACAGAGCCGGTCGCAACGAGCCCAAGAATCGCAATACCAACGATACTGATCAGACTTGTGTCCCTTCGCATCACCATCATGAAAATAATGCCTAGTACGAACAATACATAAACACCATGAAGCCAAGCAAGCTCAATTCCCATGCGAAACCCTCCTTCTTCTGTACTCCGCCTTGCAGTCTTTTGCCACAGAATATGCTCTATGGCAGACATGGGTGAGTGCACAGAAAGGTGGGAGGATACACCTTGCAGATAGAAAACTAGCATTTTTGTCCACATTATGCCACTATAAAAAACGACTAGGACTTCAAGCAAGAGGAGGGAAGCGGCGTTTTTTCTTACTTCTACCATGAGAGTGAGGGCGCCTATTGCTATGAACACACCAACAGCTATTCAACGAAAAATGGACCAGGCCATCGAACTATTAGAACGCCGTTTTCTGGAGCGTAGCGAGCTCATTCGCTTGCTGATGCTCGGCATGATGAGTGGAGAAAATGCTCTCTTAATCGGACCACCTGGTACCGCAAAATCACAACTGGCTAGGTCAGTCTCGCAGCTGTTTGGCTCTGAGCACTGGTTTGAATATTTATTGACCCGTTTCACGACACCTGATGAAATGTTCGGTCCTGTATCTCTGCAACAGCTCAAGCTCGATCACTATGTGCGTAAAACGGATGGGTATCTACCCGCTGCCCAGTTTGCTTTTCTGGATGAGATTTTCAAAGCAAACAGCGCAATCCTGAATGCTCTTTTGTCCATTCTCAATGAACGAATTTATTTCAATGGGAGAGAAAAAGAAGCGGTACCCTTGCAATTTTTGATTGCCGCCTCGAATGAGCTGCCAGACGAGGATGAGCAACTGACAGCGCTGTACGATCGCTTCTTGTTTCGCTATGAAGTCAACTATTTGCAGCAGGCATCCAGCTATGAACGCATGTTTTCGTTGCCAACGACGACATTGCCAGTCGTCTTTTCATTGTACGATGTAAAAGATATTCAGGCTGCAGCGCAGCAAGTGAAAATCCCCGAGCCCATCATCTATTTTCTCTACCGAATGAAGCAGGAATTGGAAGCTAAAGAATACATTTTGTCCGATCGTCGCTGGAGCAAAATTGCTCATGTATGGAAAACATCGGCTGCCCTGCATGGCCGTGAAGAGGTAACGATCTGGGATACGGTGTTTACACCGCATATGATGTGGGATGTTCCTGAGGATTTGCCAGTGATGAAAGAGTTGTTTGAGCTGCAATTTACAGAAATGCTCAAAGTCGAGATGGAAAATGACTTGCCATTGCTTCGTTTCCAACAAGTAGCGGATAAATGGCGTGAAAAGGAATCGGAGCTGCACGCCTTCCAATTTAAAAAAGAAGTAGGCGCCAAACTGGGAAAGGATGCTCTGGAACGCAGCAGACATCTGCTTGAGCAAAGTCGCATCGAGCTGGAGGATGCAGCCAAAGATTTGCGTAATCGCCTGATTCAGTGGCAACGTCGCGAAGAGGACTTGCAGCCTTTCGTTTTGGATAAAAACCGTCTCATCCACAATGTGGAAAAATACACGGTCAAGTATGCCTACCTGCGGGTTGAGGGAGAACGGATCTTGCAGCAGCTGCAGCGTACGTATCGGACCGTGTTTGACAAGGAAATCGCTGGGACCGAGTACGACTTTACACTGTAGGAGGTGCGAGTCATGATTATTCGTGCCAGCGGTGTAGATCGGTATCTCTTTGAGAATTACCTCAAGTCATCTCGAACTGCTCAGGAATGGGTGGAAGAGGCACGTGCACACGCTTCTTGGTTTGATCTGGAGCTTCTCGCAGACTTTTTTCTTGTCTTTTATCTCGAACAGGCTGAGGTTGATCAGACTCAGGAAGCAACACCGTTCCATCATTGGATGATTCGGAGCTTGATGAAGCAGTACTTTACAAAAATGATTCGGCCACGGACGGTTGGGCAGGAGAGTGCCGCTTTTAAAACAGCGATCAAAGCGCTTCTCTGGTTAACCGAGACGTTTCACAAAGAAGTGAAAGAGCGTGAAAAGGATAACAAGCTTACTCCCCTTATTGCCGGGCTCCAGCAGCAGCTAGGAAAAGAAGGTCAGCAGCAGGCCCAGATGGCAGAGCTTTTGTCCGATAAGCAGATGGAGAAGCTCCAGCTGGTCGGCTATACGCTTCAGCAAGGGAAGCGCATGGTTGAAGATAAGCAGGAGGCAATCGACACCAAGCCACTCGTAAAGGCAGAAGTCAAGGCACTGCAGGAGCGGATCGCGAGCCTTCGCGAGGAAATGAGCGTACAGTTTACCAAGCGGACGAAGCTTATGCAAAAAGTGAAGAAGCTGGAAGACGAGCTCGCCCAACGCGAAAAGCAGCTCGATCGTCTGCACAAGCAGGAGCGGGAGGCCATAGCTGCTTTTGAAACCGAGCTAGGGCAGTGGCTTGAGCAATCGCTGAAGGAATCGTTATCAAAAGAGGAGATCGACAGCCTTTTCGTAAATGATCTCGTTACAGCCAGTCAGCGCTTTGCCAATCGTTCTTGGGGACATGAGCTGGGCAAGCTTCGGAGACAGAGCTTTGAGGACTATATGAAATGGATGGAAAAGCTAAAGCGCCATCCTGACCTGATCGCTTTTCTCAACGAGGTGGGGAGAAACGTTCATCATTTCCGGATGAGACGCAAGGAAATTCGCTCCAAGCAGCTGCCCGAGGAATATTACGATTTGCGTCAATCAGGGGATATTGCGCACATGCTCCCTGGAGAAGCGGTACTTCTCGCCGATCCGGACTACGAGAGCTACTTTATGCTCAAATGGCTCGAGCAAAAGCTCATGACGTATGATACGTCTGGATGGGTCGAACAACCGACAAAAGGGCCAGTTATTTGCATGCTGGACACCTCCCACTCGATGCGCGGCCATAAACTGAGGCTAGCTCAACTTTTTGTGATGACGTTCGGGGCTCTTTCGATGCTGGAGAAGCGAGATTTTGTACTTCTGTTGTTTGGAGCAAAGGGTGAACTTCGTGAACAAGCTCTCTATCATCGAAAGCCTGATTGGACGTCGTTTTACAATCTTGCGCAGATGGCTTTTGGCGGAGGAACTCATTTTGATGCTCCGATGAAAAGAGCCATCGAAATGGTCGAAGGTCAAAAATCGATGCAGGGTGCCGATTTTGTTATGGTTACGGACGGGATCGGTGGAATATCTCCTTATGTGCAGGAAAAGCTTTCTAGTATTGGGCAGCGAAAGCAAATTCGTCTCCACAGTCTTATTGTCGGCTCTGCCCGTCAGCATCTCATTCAAGAGTACGATATACTAGGGGTTTCCCATCGGGTACGTTTTGCATCCACCTGGGAAACGGATGGGGAAGAAAATACGGGGCTTCTGCTCGATGTTTTTCAATCTGTTAAATAGAAAACCAAAAAACCCTGATTCCGCCAAAGACTTATGTAAGATGGCAGGTCAGGGTTTTTTTATGGGTACTTTTTGCTTGGACGAGTGAAGGGGGCTAGCTGACTCTGCTTGCCATCGTTTTTCCGAATTCCAGCTCGTCAAACTTGCTATGAACAGTAGAACGATCGTATTGCCAAGCCGCTTCCTCGTAGGAAAAATCTACTGGGACATCACGAATGATCGTTGCTAGTCTTTGGCTGAGGTATACCTGCTCGCGATTCTCTTCCAATTTGCTCCGCATTTTCGGTGTGCAGCTACCCAGATTCGTGTATAGGTTGTCCAAATTACCGTGTTCGGTGATGAGCTTTGTCGCTGTTTTCTCTCCGATCCCCGGACAGCCTGGAATGCAATCAGAAGCGTCGCCCATCAATGCTTTTACATCTACTACCTGCTCAGGAGTGATTCCGCGCAAGTTCAAAAGACTCGCAGGATCATAGTGTTCATGCTTACCGCCATTTTTTAGTATCTTTACACTCACATTCTCGGAAATAAGCTGGAGACTGTCGTAATCGCCTGTGGCAATAATCACTTGATGCCCGTCCAATGCAAGGCGTGTACTTACTGTTCCCAAAACGTCATCGCCTTCAAATCCAGGGCACCCCAAATTTGGAACCGAGAATGCCTGAGTTACTTCCTTTACTAAATCAAACTGCGGGATCAGCTCATCCGGTGCTGCTTGTCGGTTCGATTTGTAGCCATCGTACCATTGGCTGCGAACCAAGGACTCTCGTGAAGCGACATCCCAGCCAACAACGAGATGGGTAGGGCGTACCAGTTCAGCGTAGTCCAGCATCATTTTGGTGAAGCCATACACTGCGTTCGTGTACACACCACTAGAGGTTTGGCGATATCCACCCCCCCATGCAGATCCATAAAACGCGCGAAATAAAAAGCTCATGCCGTCAATGAGCAATACCTTACCTGATTCGTTCACAAAAGCTAACTCCTCTCAACCTAAGCTATAAGCTATACGGATCATTATAGCATAACGCTCCAAAGTAACTTTGACAGATATTACATTTTGCTTAGCATGCATGGTTGACGAATGTGGTGGGATGATAGTAGCACAAGAGGTAATCAAACACCTCTTGTACAACAACTTCCGGTCTCGAAAGTGAGAAGCAGCGATGCTGACGGTTCATCGCCGTCCAGGAAGAAAAAAGCGTCGGGAGGAATCAATCATGGCTAACAACAACTCTGGTAGCAACAACCTGTTAGTTCCTCAAGCGAACCAAGCTTTGGATCAGCTGAAGTATGAGATTGCCTCTGAATTTGGTGTAAATCTCGGACCAGACACTACTTCCCGTCAAAACGGTTCTGTTGGTGGCGAAATTACGAAACGTCTGGTAAGCTTTGCAGAGCAACAAATGGCTGGCCGCTAAGCCAAGCCTCTACAAGTAAATAGCTGGATGTGGAAAGGTCCCTTCTATGGGGCCTTTCTGTTTATTTTATTATAGCCCTTTTCTTCCTGTTATAGTGCAAACACACAAGCACATCCGCGGACTAGTCATATGGTGTAACGAACAGCAATCTATCTTTGTTTGTACATCGGAAAGGAGTGACAAATTCGCGGATGAAACGAAAAGAAGTGAAACGACTCTTAAAAGATAACCCTGAGTTTGAGGCGTGGGTATCTGAAGATTCTATGCGTGTCACGGCGGTGCGTAAAAATCCCGGAATGGCCGAAGAGATGTTCAAGCAGTGGAATGATCGGAAAAAAAGCAAGCTTGACTTTGATACCATCTCGCAAAAAACGAAGCGGGCAAGTGAAATGCTGACCGGGGTGCAATCCATCATGGATATGATGGCGGAATATACTAAAAAACTGTAAAACTAGGTTTCGTTCGAAGAAGGCTTCCTATATAGCCTTCTTTTTCTTTTTCATTTCGAGTTGTCTTTTGTTATACTGGAAAATGGGAGGGAGCGTGCTATGTTGCATTCGATGGTCAGTTTCATGTTGGTCGCTGCATTGACTTTCGTTTCGGGGACAAGCACGTACGGCCAGGTGGTAAAGGGTGCTCAAGTTCAACTGGAAAAACAACAGCCATCGCTGAGCGTGTCGCCAGCCAGTACGTATCCGGGCGATGTTATTTTTGTGCGCAGTAAAGAAGCGCAGACAGTAACGCTGTTTTCGCAGTCCTATCATCTAGAGCCTTCTCAAGGAGAGTATGCCCGCTTTATCCCGATTCCATTTAATGCGAAGCCGGGATCTTATCAGGTGCAATCTGCTGATAAAAAGCTGTCCGTTTCACTAACCATTTCACCTAAAAAATTTGAAGTCGATTCCATAACAGTCAGTCAAAAAATGAATCAAATGCGTCAAGACACAGCTCGGATTAACGCAGATCAAAAAAAGATCAATGCAGCCAGATCTACTTCTGCCAAAGCTGCATACTTTGACGGACCTTTCAAGCAGCCTGCTATCGGAAAGCTTACGACTCCCTTTGGTTATCAGCGAGTCGTAAACGGAGTACCTGCCAATCGACACGCAGCAATCGATATCGCAAACAAAACGGGTACGCCAATCTGGGCTAGCAATCACGGTAAAGTTGTTTTGGCGGACTCGCTGTACTTAACTGGAAACACCATTATCATTGATCATGGCTTAAACGTCTTTTCAATCTATGCTCATATGTCCAAGCTCGAGGTTAAAACCGGGCAAGAGGTAATGCAGGGACAGGTGATCGGGCAAATGGGCACCACAGGTTTCTCCACAGGTCCTCATCTTCATTACGGTATGCTGATCGGGAATACGTACGTGAATCCGCTGCCGTTTTTTGAAGAATCACCTTTCCTCTGGAAGTAAAGAGAGGTGTTCTGCAATGAGAGCTACACACGTGCCGAGCAAGGTTTTGAACAACATGGTTCATTTCTTGGCACCTTATGAACAGGCAGTAGAAGAATTAAAGTTGAAATTAAAAGGGATCAAATACGGCTTTCTCAAAAGCGGTCGCTATTCACCGATTGAATTTGTCGTAGGTCGGGTAAAAAAAGTAGATAGTCTCTTGAAGAAAGCAAAGGAAAAAGGCATTGATTTTCAAAATGCACAGTGGCAGGACGAGGTAGCTAAAGAAGTACAAGATATCGCAGGTCTGCGTGTCGTTTGCCGCTATGTAGACGATGTGCGAGAAGTGCAACAGCTTCTGCAGGAGCGGGAAGATATAACGATTCACGATATCAAGGACTATATTGCTACACCAAAAGAGTCTGGGTATCGTAGCATCCATATGATCGTTTCCTATACCGTTTATCATGGAAGCGAAAAGAAGACGTTGTATTGTGAGATTCAAATTCGTACGCTTGGGATGAATTTTTGGGCAACTAACGAGCATGAGCTGCGTTACAAGTACGATGGGAATATCCCGGCTGATGTCCTGCAGCAGTTGCATGAAGCTTCCGTGATCACTCATCAGCTGGATGTGTTGATGAACAATTTGCGACAGGAGATTCTAACGCCTGCTGAGGTGGACTCGACACTCGAGGAAAAGCTGGAAGAAATCTTTTCCTTGTACGTCAAGCAGGATTTGGAATTAGCAGCAGCACTGTATCGAGAGCATGTAAGTGGTTTTGAAGAAGCGTTTGCCGATAATCCCAAGTTTAAAATGATTTATGACCTGTTAGGTAAGCGCCTTAAGTAGGGAAAGATAACTTCATACGAAACAAAAGCCATCTGTAAAATAGCGACAAGCAAGGAAAGGATATTGACTACCATGCGTTTTTTTCTAACGAACCTTCTCGTTGTGGCCACGCTTCTCTGGAGCTGTGACCTGCCTATGGCTTTTGCTGAAGAGGGGCAAACACTCTCGCCGGAAGCCATATTTGGAGAATCAGCTATTTTGATTGATGCTACAACCGGACAAGTCCTGTTTGAAAAGAATCCCCATGAAAAGTTGTACCCTGCCAGTATTACCAAGATCGCAACCGGGATTTATGCCATTGAGAAAGGAAACCCTGATGATATTGTCACGGTATCCAAAAAAGCACGCTATGAAGAGGGAACTCGGGTATACCTGGGTGAAGGGGAACAAGTGATTCTGCGAAAGCTGGAGTATGGTCTATTGATGCATTCTGGCAACGATGCTGCTACAGCGATTGCTGAGCATATGAGCCAGACGACGGAGACATTTGCCGAGGAACTGAATGCTTACCTTCAAGAAAAGGTCGGTGTCACGGAGACTCATTTTGCAAATGCTCATGGTCTCCACGATCCGGATCATTACACAACAGCTTCTGACATGTCCAAAATCGCTCAGTATGCCATGAAAAACCCGATCTTCCGTGAGATCGTCGGTACGAATCGACTTCCTTGGGACGGGAAGGAGTGGAAATCGGAGCTGATTAATCACAACAAGCTATTGCGTGATTATGAAGGAGCGACTGGTATTAAAAATGGTTTTACGGATCAAGCCATGCACACGCTAGTTGGATCTGCTAAAAGAGGAAACACGGAATTGATTGCGGTTACAATGAAAGCCGCATCGAGTCCTTATGCTTATAAAGATGTAACGAAGATGCTCGACTATGGTTTTGCAGGGTTTGAAACGAGACAGATCGCGACACGTGGTGCGGCTTACACGGAGTCAGCTGTTCCAGGAAGTGATTCTGTTGTTACGTATACGGCAACAGATGACCTGTATGCAACCGTTCCGATTGGCAGTGAACCATTAGTTCAATTAACCAACGATGGGCAGCTTTCGGTCCAAGCGGGTTCACTCTCTGCGTTGTATCCGTTACATCGTAATTCACCACCGGCTGCACGTCAGCAAGCAGCAGAAGCTCCGACAAACGAACAAGAATATCCTTTTGCTCGTTATAGTCTTATGTTTGTCTGGTTGGGAATGAACCTCTTTTTAATAGCGTATACCTTTAGGAAAACAAGAAGACAAAGACGCATGAGACAGCGCTCATTACAGCGGCGCGCATACTGATTGTACGCGACTTACTCAAACTCAAGGGACGAAGGACTTTTCCTCGTCCTTTTTTTGTTGCTATTGCCAGAGTCATCAGATGGGTATAGGTGCCGTGTCCGATTGTCGTTTGACAGCGTAAAGTAAGAGTATAACGAATTCTCTTGAGAGGGAGGGATGAGATGGACAGCCTAGACAATGTTCTTCCGGAAGTGTCTGTCATCATCCCCTCTAGTGACGAATCCTCGACGATTCAAAGGACCATTCAATCAGTAAAAAAAACGGAGCTTACCCTCGAGGTAATTGTCGTTTGTCCTGGATTGACATCCCGGGCGACCCGCCACGCACATGCATTAGGGGCCAAGGTGGTTCATTCGTATGCACTCATTACGTATGACGAAGCAAGATCGCTGGGTGCCATGCACGCAAAAGGAGAAACGATACTTTTTTTAGAGGAAAAAAATAGCGCCTCTCCTGCGCTGCTGAGCAACATCATAGACGCTTCAAGAAAAGGCTGGGACCTCGTCCTGACAGCCTATTCATCCTTACCGACAAAACGAAAACAATCCGCACAACGACTGGCTGCTCGACTGCTTAACCATATTAGTGGGAAAACAGAATTGGAAGCCGCCTCGTTGTGCTTTGTTCCATATGCATTGAACAAAAGTGCACTAAAAAAAATGGGCCATCAAATGCTTTGTACACCTGCTCTTGCGCTTGCGTGCGCAGTAGAACAGGGGCTTTCTGTTACAACCGTTACGCCCCCTTCTACTAGGAGACGGTACGCAGGGAAGCATAGCGCTATGAAGAAGCAAACGCAGCTTGTTTTACGGGAACACGCGGAAGCAATCTGTTACCTCATGCAAGATAAGGGTCAGCGCGCTGGCTTGCCTGATGGAGAGCGATTTCGAGTATTATTACAGGTCCCCGAATTGCTTCACTTGCGCTCCGTCTTCAATCAGGAACCCAGTGAAAGGGAGGTGGATGGACGGGGTGCCAAACGCAAAGCGAAGCGCTCGTCCCCCAAGAAAGCAGGGAGGAGATCGCATAAACAACTCCGAAAAAAGTGAAAACCAAAGCAAGTTAAGCGTCATTCTTGGGGTAGCCCAATCCGAGAAGACTTTGAAAAAAATATTGAAGCAGATTGAAAAGCTTTGCCCGAAAGAAATCATCGTGGTAATTAATGGAAGCAATGATCGCTCCATTGATCTCATCTTGTCTTATTCCACGTACGCTCTCAAGATCTATATATACCCTTTTGCACTCGGAGAAGATGTGTGGCGCTCCATTGGTGCCAGCGAAGCGAGTGGCGATGTATGCTTATTCCTCGATACTGATACCATTATTCAAGCCGAGGAACTGCAGCCTTTTGCCATGGCGTGTTATAAAGGCGTTGACATCGCCTTACAACGGTCCCGGAATAGGATTATGGATAAAGCACAAAATATGGAGACAATCATGCTGGCGAGAACGTTTTTAAACAATTTGCTCTCCCGAGACGAATTAGGTACGTCTTCCATGTGCGATTTGCCTTTTGCCATCACTCGGCAGGCAGCTGCTCAGATCGGGTTCCAGCATCTGCTCGTTCCTCCTTTGGCGCATGCTATGGCCATTGAGAGAGGGCTTCGTATTGAACGCTCTCATCGCATCAAGGGGGCAACAAGTGGAGAAAAAGGAAGGCCAGAAGGAAAACGAGCATGGCGGGAGCTCACTTGCTTGGGTGACCATATGGAAGCCATACACTATATTGCCGAACGAAATAACCATCTGATTCCATAGAAACAAAAATGAAAATGTGCCGATGACACAGTGTGCGTGCATCGGCTCTTGCAACTTTCATTTTGCAATGTTCGGTTTTTGTAGTACGATATTCTGGTAGGTAATTTTTTGAAAGTAAAGGGGCAATAAACATGAGTATTCATATCGGGGCAAAGGAAGGCCAAATTGCTGAAACGATCCTGTTACCGGGCGATCCGCTACGTGCCAAATACATTGCAGAAACATTCCTAGAGGGAGCAGAATGCTATAACAATGTACGTGGCATGCTGGGCTTTACTGGTACATACAAAGGTAAACGCGTATCTGTACAAGGTACAGGTATGGGCGTGCCGTCAATTTCCATTTACGTGAACGAGCTGATGGAATCGTATGGTGTGCAAAACCTGATCCGTGTCGGAACGTGTGGGGCAATTCAAGAGGACATCAAAGTTCGCGACGTCATCATTGCCATGAGCGCTTCGTCAGACTCACAGGTGAACCACCTGCTGTTTAACCAAATTGATTTTGCTTCTACAGCAAACTTCGATCTTTTGCACAAAGCCTACCAAGTAGCTACTGAGCGTAACATGTCTGTAAAAGTTGGAAATATCTTTACGAGTGACAGCTTCTACCGTGAGAACTTCGATTTGTACAAAAAATTGGCTGCGTACCAAGTATTGGCTGTTGAAATGGAATCTTCCGCATTGTACACACTAGCTGCGAAATACAAGCGCAATGCTTTGTCGATTCTAACGGTTAGTGACCACATTCTTACGGGCGAAGAAACATCCTCCGAAGAGCGTCAAACGACATTCAACGAAATGATCGAGGTAGCACTTGAAGCAGCTTTGAACAAATAAACACAAGGAATCAGATATCCCGCTGGCAGTAAGCGTCAGTGGGGTGTTTTCTATTTAAGGAGGAGCATTGCATGAGTGTTGCGTATCCCAAACTATTTGAAACAGCGTTCGTGGAAGATACGGCGTTTGAGCAAGATAACTATGAATATCGTCTCTATCGCCAAGATCTTGGAAATCTGCAGGTAAAGACGGGAAAGCTTATCGCTAACGATCCATTCGTCATGTTTGAAACGGAGTCGTTTAAGGAGTCGTTTCCAAAAGGCTCGTTTCCTGTTCAATTGGCCATCGCAAAAGTATCTCCAACGGATGCTTCTTCTGAGGCGGAGGTACAGGAGCCAGATGAGCGCGTAGCTTTTGCGAGAATTGTTTTTGCAGATAAACCGGTTGCAGCCTGGAAGATGGCAATTTGGGAGAACTCCGATGTCTCGCAATTGGCTGCCAACGAATTTTTTGGGTACGGAGTCGATTCCGGAACAGGCTCCTTTATGGATGAAAGTGCCTGTCAGCTTCTTGAAAAGAAGATGGACAAAGACGACACGTATGTAGAACAACTGTCAAAAGAAATGGACCATACATACAAGCACACACGTTCATGGCTGACGAAAGATATCGGCGATGGAAACAACATCATGATGTTTTCAACCGGTTGGGGAGATGGAAGCTATGCGAGCTATATTGGATATGATGCAAATGGAGAGATTGTTTGTTTGTTAACGGATTTTTACCTGTTCGATTGGATGAGAATCAAGGGAGAATGAGGTAGAAGGGAAGAGAACTGCGAGTTTTTATCTCAGAGCATCTAAATAGTTCCTTACACGACGAAGCAGAGTGCCGCCCTTTGGCACTCTTTTCGTTTTTATTTTTTCTTGGTTCGCTCCAAGTATACAGCCAGGTTGTTCAAGGTTTCTTCGTAAGATCTTTTCTTTGGTGTGGAAGAGGGGGTTTTAGCTTTTGTTTTTAGTTTTGTCATGGGGGGAGCCTCCGGTCATTTTTAAGTACAGTTATCTTAATTATAATATAAGTTAAATTACAATATTTGTAAATAGTGTTTTTTAAATATATTTAATTTTTTTAATTAAATTGTATTTAGGTTTAAGCTTCGGTTATTTGGCTCTTTGAAGTCTGGGTTTGTCGTGATTACGGTGTTCAGAACTGGCATCAATATGAAAAGACCTCTGAGTTTATGTCTTTTGAGTATTTTGATGAGCACTTGTGGCTGATGTTGACCACATGTTTAAGCAGCGAATGCGTAACTTTAGGAGAAAGATGATCGATGTGTTTATGGATGCACATGCCGGCGGTAAAGAACACTGCATATGATTATTAGTATTTTTGAGGTAATGCAGCTAAGAGATGGCTACTCTTCTTATCATTTCCTATTTTGCTTTGAGTCCGATAATATATATTATGTAAACTTATAAAAAGAGCAACAATTAGATGGGATAAGTAAATACGTGTAATGTTGTCTGACGACACCAATCTACTAACGATACCGACAACAAAGTACTTACTATAATCATTAACGACACTAAAATGCTTACTATTCATAAACACGGCAGTAATAGTAAGTATTTTTGTGTCGTATCTTACGTCAATAAAGTACTTACCTGATTGAAGGTGTATTGGGAGCTTAGATTTTAAGGTTTCGGCAGAATGGTAAGTACTTTTGTGTCGGTTTCAACGACAACAAAATACTAACTCGTTTGAAGTGAGCTCATCTGTAAATTTAAATATTGAAATGCTCATCGATACATTCACAGGCTAACAATTGTATACACGTATTTTTGCGAATCCATTCTTCCACTTATTAATTAATCGGGAGAAGATGAGTTTAGTCAGTTTTGTTACGTTTTCATTTCAGTTCATGAAATGGCTCTTTTATGAACTGAAAACGATTATAATATTTAAAGTTTACATAACATCATAAAATTGAATCTTTTTCTTTAACGTTATTGGATCATCCATCTGGCATTACTTACTTAACTTTTAGATATACTTACTGTCTAGACTGAATGTTCTACGCCCAATTATCTGCTTATAAACATTCAACGCCTTCAGTTTGTCATGCAGTTCGATGCTTACGCGGTCATTACCCTGTTTTACCTCTCCCACAACGGTGCCGGTTATCCCGTAAAATTTAAGAGTCTTATCTTAAGTGGTACTTACCCCTCCCTGGTTATACTCCCCGAAGTGCTGATAATATGTTGGTAGTCATTAAGGATTATAAAAACAAACCCATGTAGGAAAACGATATTTCCTACAATGGTTTTTTGACGCTGGATCGCTTCCTCCAAATAGAAACTTACTCGTTTGACTGTTTCGAGGCATGAGCGCGCGGTATATAAGAACATTTCTTATAGATCCAAACAATAACATGCTTGAATCGCTGTTCCAAGCCGATAGCGCTACTTCGTACCGGGTAAAAAAACCATACTCCAAACTGAATCAAGCTTGTATGACTGTTCCGAGCGCTAGTACTGGTATGGCTTCGCACCACCTGTTTTGGCAGTTTTTATGCGAGCACCCTGAAACGAAAAACATCAGGGCCGCTCGAAATCATAAGCTTGAGACTGTTCCCACGCACTGCATGGAGTGGCTTTTCACCTTATCGAGTGTCTTGGCGCATAATATGTAATCCTCGCACCCACCCTCTCGATTTAAGGACGCTGGATCGCCCCATTAGTTTTTAAAATTTCAAAGAACCTGTTTGATGACATCCTCGATATCTTTTGTTGCGATATTCCTTGCAGCGTTATAATCCGCATGCGCCTGGAATCCACATGCCTGACAGAGAAACGCCCTCTCTTGCCTGTTTTCTTTAGCAATATGACCACACTTCGAGCAACGTTGACTGGTAAATCTCGGATTCACTTTCACTACCTTAATACCAGCATCTTTCGCCTTGTACTCAATTTTTTGTTTGAGATCATAGTACGCCCAGTTTTTGAGGAATGCATCATCCTTTACTTCACTATATCCCGACAAGTCCTCCATCTGAATGGTACCGCATCCATGTTTAAGTGCGATTTCCACCACAAAACGTGAGTACTTATGATTGCAGGAGTCCCGGAAGTTAGCAATCTTCTCTTCGGTGACTTCTGTCGGCTTTATTCTCGTATGAACGCCATGACCTATTCGTCCATCTCCACAGTATTTTCCTTGCCAGTTCTGCTGCTGGCGCCTGCGCTCAACTTGCTTACGGAAATTCTCGATCTCACCGCCATCAATCTTATAACGCTCAAATAGGTCATTAAACGCTAGGTAAACGGGATACACGATACCCAGATCAACTCCCATGATACGATCCGGATTGAGAACAGAATCTACTTGCTCAAACGAGTATGTAAGATTCACGAACCATTTTTTCTTGTGAGATAAGATCTGTGAGACACCGGCTTTATACTCCCCGGCAATGAGTAGGTCAAACGATCCGAAACTACGCCCTAACTCCTTTTTGTACTCTGTGCTCATGAGCCCTGTTCGCATGACTAAGCATTCCGATTCCTTATGAAGCGAATACGCTTGTGATACTACGTCAATCGGGCAATCCTTTTTGAATGAGGGGATCGACTTCTCACCCTTGCGGATATCGAGCACATCAGAATTCCACTTATCGGTAGCACGCTTAATTGACTGATTGAGGTTTCGTCTGTCACTAACCGTGTACACGTCTTTTAGGAGATCGTAGGCGTAATGCCTAATGGACCCGACATTACCGCCTTTTTTCTTTGGGAGTACCTCTTGCTGTATAGGATACAGTCCATATTTTTCTTTGTATCCAGAAGAGAAACCTTGCCACTCCCATGCCAACTGCACGGTTTTGTTCAGCAGCGTATGAGTCTCGCGTTGGACTGTACGTAATACTTGCCCAAGAACTTCCCAGTCATCATCAAGTGGCTTAATGATCTGGTATCGCATCACCTGTTCATACACCACCTTCCTATGATTCGGATGGAATTAGCATATCTTTCCATGAATGGATTTATGCATAACTCTCATTTCGCTCACGAGTGTTACAAACGTACCATGCAGATAACGAAAATTCCCCATTATATAGAGAAAACGCCCTATATCAGGGCGTTCATTGTTTGGCTTCGTTTCTGCTATAATTTCCTCATTTTCTATACCTCTTGTTTTCCCAACGCACGAACTCACCTGGTGGACACCAAAGTTCCAACCATTCATCAATATTCTTACCATCATTGACGTGCACTAGCAATCCGATTCCTCTTTCTTCGTATCGTTCCAAGTACTCACCTATCTTGCCAGATAAATACTCAGAATAAGAATCTAACCAAGGCCGTCCAGCCAATTCATCTTGAAACTGCTCTCTTGTTTTCGCTCCAACCTGCTTAGCAATTTCATTCATTTTTTCGGGTGTATTTACTTGAACAAATGATCTCCCCCGCTCCTTTTCTTTTACAACGCTAATCCGAGGAATTATAGCTTCTCCAGTTTCTTTAAACTGATAAAAGCCAATACACCCATTAGTTGTGTCAGGGAAGCTTGCATACCGTACGCATTTTCTTTTCTTTTCCACTCATCATCCCTCCTTACCTAGTTAGTCAGATAATCATAATACATTCATTAGTGCTGGGGTTTTTACAGATAATTTCATATTCCGGACTCTATACTTATAACAAATTGATCAGAATTACTTACTATTAGCGAATTGTACTGATGAACGGTTTCATCATCAATAATTTCCACATAGTAATTATCTGTAATGGGATTATTTTTTTCAAAACTAATTAGTATTTCAGGGCAAACAGGCATAATGTGATGTCTAAAGCCATTTTTGTCAAAATACTGAAAACTCGGATTATCACTTGTAAGGAATCGAACTTTCCCTCCGGCGAAATAAAATCTAATAGTTAATTCCCTTATGCACCGTAATGCATGGCTGTACATAACTCCTTTTTCATTTAAGAACTCTCTGAACTTCTTTAATAAATAGTTATGCATTAAATCATCAAAAACGGTAACACTTTTATGTCTATCCCTTTCCTCAACAGGAATTTCAATCCCTTTCATATCGACGATATTATTTAGTGAATGCAATTCTTCTGTTAGGATTTCATTACTTGTATAGCTTCTCCAATTTAACGAAACGACGAATTTCATTAATTCTTCTTTATAAAACTTGGCAATCTTCATGTCTTTTCCTTGTAAAACCTCTTGTTTAATCTTGTTCAATAATGTATTCCATCCGTTCTCATACTTGGAACTCCAGGCTTCTTCAATATCAAGAATTTTACAATTTGATATTTCATGCTTAATTTTATTCCTAGCTCCTTTGGGAACTTTGGGACCATTCGGGTAAAATAGATTCCAGTCGTCAAAATCAGTGAAAAACTTATTGTAGTCTCTTAATGTGGTAAGTGTTTTTCCCTCGCATTCCACCCTAATACCATCCAAAGGTGAAAAAATCTTAGTAAGGTCATCTTCTGTACAAATTGGCATTCCAACTTTTATTGAATGATAATGGTCTTCCCCAAATATACTCGCAGTATTTCTTGGCTCGGACGTCTTCATGTCATGTTTCGAATTCATATAAAGGCTGTTACCAGAATAACACCAACTTTTAAGATACGTCTGGGGTATTAAATGATGGTACTTTGCACCCACGGATCCACACTCCAACCATTTATTTATTTCCTACAGCTTTCTCAATTGCTTCAATCATTTTATGTATAGGGTACTGCACCAGGCTAGTTTGCTGATTAAACGTTATTCCACTTTCCTCAAATTCTTTTATGAGACCCGCTAAGTTCATTTTACCAGCTGCAATTTTTTTGTAATGCTTGAAGACTACGACCCTCCATAACGCTACCTGAATACCTTCCCACTCCACTGCGCCACTATTTAAGTAAGATTCACCATCAATCCTACTGAGAAAAACCCTCTTAACTTTTTCTTTCTGCTTTTTATCAAGAGATGGCATTACGAGCTGCTCTTGATTGTTCCTGGACTCCTCAAGTTTTGTCTTACTTGCTGGCTGCTTTTCCATGACCAAGTTTATTGGTTTGGTTAGCTGCCACGGAACTTCATTCCCTGCAGATCGAAACTCATTGATGAAAGGGATAGCAAAGTCTGACAGTCTCTGAAGGGCATTGACGAGTACATTATGACTCTGAAGGTCTATATAGCCGTTCCAATCAATCATTTCGATTAATTTGAGCGCCTGGTTGTAGTCTCCATGATGTGAGATACCAATAACCTCATAAAAGTGAAGAAGCTCCGTGATTTGTTTGATTTGTTGCTTGTTTTTTTGTTTAAGCACAATCTGTTTTGTTTTTATCAACCAATCATCGTAGCTGGACACACCATCATTAGAATTACTACTTGCTCTCCTTTGCATAGCTTCTCGTTTTATCTTTTCATTTTCTTCCTCAAGCCACAAGATCCGGTTTCTTTCCTTCTCTGCTAGTCTGTGAGCTTCAGCTCTCTGTCGCTCTTTTTCCGCTCTGACAATATCGTGTATCTCCTTGAGCAACTCAATAAACCATTCTTTACGCTCCGACTCTACACCCAATGAGTCCTTAAAAGATAAGTGATCACGTTCAAGTGTCAAAGCGCTCTCCAAAGGAATTGCAAATGGATATGTCATTAAGAGATTCCATTGGGTACTGGTTTTCAAATATCGAAGTATATAAGCATGCCTTTCATGTGGATCAAGGTAGACGACATGATTAACCGAATATGGTCGAAGTGAACGCAATACATGTGTTTCGTTATAATGCAATTGGCCAATCATGGCTTCCTTTTCATTCAGCCAGTCTGACCATTCCCTATCGCAAGGAGACACTGAAGACATTTCCTGCTCGGCCGGTATAATAAGACCCAATAGTTGTTCTTCCGGATGTACAGTTAACCATTTAATATCGAGAAAGAAAAAGGGTTCGATTCCGTATGACTGATAAATCGCTTTCCGACGAATGATGTCATCAAGGTAGAGGTTACTCGTTTTTAAACCAGTTAGGTAATCAATCGCCCAGGTCTTTTCTGAACCAGGAAATTCAAGAACAAAATCAGGAACGATGGACAATCGTTTGTTATAGAAATATCCCTCTCTCACAGTAATTCCATGGATCCTTGCTTGGCCTTCTAAAATCGTATAAATAAGCTGCTTTCCCACTCTATGAATTTTCTGATCTTCTGCTTTGCTCTGTCTTTCATATGTCTCCCGGTTTTCCTTCGAAACACACTGAGACAGTTCTTCAGAGTAATGGCGGAAATATATAGGGTCATCCATGACAATATGTACTTTTTGATGACACGTAGGGCATGTGAAGCCGTCCTTCTGTGAAATACCGCGATACTTAGCTACCAAGTCACGCTTAGCTGCTTTTCTGTCGTACCCTTGATTAACAAGATGTTGCGCCTCTACTTCTAATTCAACCTTAGTACCAGTTAAATACGCCCATTCCAACGCTTACTTCCCCCAATAGCACTTGCATACTTGTATTCGTATTCTCTATTACATTTTACAATATTCGGAAGACAAACTGTCATCATTTGCAAATGTCTGATAAGCAATTTCTGGGGCAGCGATTGATTCCTCGTTGCTTTGGCGACAATGTGACGTGAATAGACACCCGTCATGTTAAGTATTATCTTTAAGTCAAGTACCACATAAGAACCAAGACTGCAAAGGACTTAGAACTTCCGTCCGGTCCTTAAAATATATAGACTCCGGGAGGAGAAAATTTGAATACTCAGTTTGCCGTAACCGATCGCTTTGGTAACACCAAAACCATTACTGCCGATTCGTTTGTGAATGCAGCTATTTTATCAGGACTCTCCGGACCACTTCGGGTTATTGATATACATAGCAATAAAGAAGCCCGCTTCTCTGTGCACGAAAACACAGCGGTCCTCATCGGATATTCGAAGTAATAGCAAGCGGCCGTCTAATGCCTAGGAATCGTCAGTTAAATGGCCATAAGGTCACACAGAAGCACTCACCGACTTGTTGGTCGTAAAAGACCCCCGCTACTAACCAGAAGCGGGGGTTCGTTTTGTAAACTCTGCAACTTGGATTATGACTGCCTGGTTCCATGTGTCCGATGATAATAAAGTCGTAGACTGGAATTGTTGATATGACACGGTTTTTAGGGGTAGTGTTCAGTGATAATAAAGTATTAGACCGGCACTCCTTATCTATCAAGGAATCCCGGTCATTTTAATCGCCAAGGTATTTATAAATAGTTTTAGACTCGATGTCGTATTGTATTGTTTCATAAGTAAAATTCGAATAATAAAGTTGTAGACTGGCAGCGCGTTAAGCTAACTGGAAGTTTAAATAAAGTAGACCGTCTCGGAAGGATTGCAGTGAGGTTATGGTTATAATGTAAAAACAATTTGACATTTATCATGACGGAGGTTAAAGTAACAAATGTAAAAAGTTTTTTACATTTTAGATATGGTGGTTACTCATTGAAGAATAATATAAGAGAAATTAGAAAAAAGATTAATATATCTCAAGAGGATCTTGCTAATATGTGTGGGGTTACAAGACAAACCATAAATGCTATCGAAAATGATAAATATGACCCCACATTATCATTGGCATTTAGATTATCAATCCATCTGGGAACGACCATTGATGAATTATTTACTTACGAGGAGGACTCAAAATGAAGTTGCGTAAGGCTGATGAAATGGAGCAACACCAAAATGATAAGTCTGCCAAAAATGCTTATATATTTTTCAATTTAGCATTGTTGACTTGGTCATTAATTAATTTCTTCTCTAAGGGTAAAACTGGATGGGAATTTAGTATTTTGTTGATAGGTAATGCAATCTTTTTATGGACAAGAGTGTACTTTAAAAGAAAAACGATATGATGAACACAGGTTGTTTTTGAACTAAAGGGTTCGATAGTTCAATGAGGCAGTGTTCAACTTAATTATTCAGTTTAGATCCGTGGATAGCTTCATTCTGACGTATAGTCTAAAACTAATTTTCAAATACCAGGTCACTAAGAAGACCGGAGAAGATTAAAACACAAAAACCCGCAAGACGGTCACTTTTTTCAAGTGTCCATCTTGCGGGTCACAGTTCACCCCTTTTTGGATGGGAGTTAAGTATACGCTTCTATCTTTCCATCACCCGAACCAGGTCCTTGCTGGATATGTCCGGCCCAGCATTGATTCGCTTCATAGCAAATAAAGTTTGGGGTTGACCTTTTATTATAGTATTGATGTATTGATTCCCCTTTTGGTGGATAAAGTTACTTTGTATGTGTTTGGCAAAATAAAAGTACACTCTTTGGCAACCGAAAAGTGCAGACCATTTCCGAAAATGAAAAAAGCCTTGCCAGCTAACTAACAACCCCCTACTCTT